>NZ_JASHKU010000050.1:0-26954 GCF_030056875.1 Rhodococcus sp. IEGM 1351
CTGGGGATACGCCCAGCTACGCGCGCAGATCACCTACAAGGCCGAGAGGTCTGGGTACCTGTCGCTGTCGTTGACCCCCGGAACACCTCGCGAACCTGCTCACAATGCGGGTACTGCGACAAAGCGAACCGGGTCTCGCAAGCAACGTTCCGATGCCGACACTGCCAGTGGACCGGTCATGCCGACCACAACGCGGCCCGCAACATTGCCGCACTCGGACATCGCACGTACAGGGCCGCCCAATCAACCGCGCCCATAGCAGCCACCCCTCCCGCAGCCAGTGAGAACGTGAGCACAAACCCGGCCCTTCAGGGCCGAGTAGTTGATCTACATCACTTTCGCGACCGGCGGCACCACCGACATGGCGTCGTCCGCACCCCCGGACGCGCTGCTCGCGCAGAGGCTGCCCTCGGCGGTGCCGCAAGTGTTCACCCAGGGCATGGCCATGTTCGGGGGCGCGCTGATGCTCATCCTCGGCGCCCTCACCATCGGCAGCGGCTACGGGTGGGGGACGTGGAAGACCGTGTTCACCCAGGGGCCTCCGCGATCGGCCGCGCTCAGCGGAACCCTGCTCGCTCTGCTGATAGTGGTGATCGGACTCGTTCTCACGGTGGCGGCCGTGGATCTCGGGGTGGCCTCGGTCGTCGCCGTGGCCGAATCGGAGTCGGCGAGTCTTCCTGCCGCGGAGGCGATGCTGAAGGCGCTCGCCTCCGGGGTGCTCATCCTCGGGATGTGGACCGCCGCCGGTGTCCTCGTCGGCGCTCTCGCACGGGGGCCGGCGTTGTCGGTCGGTCTCGGACTCGTGTGGGTGCTGGTGGTCGAAAACCTCCTCCGCGGGGTCGCGGCCGTCCTCGACCCCGTGTCGGTGGTGACGGACGTCCTGCCCGGTACCGCCGCGGGCTCGCTCGCCGGATCGCTCCGAGACTTCGGCGGTGACACCACCCCCGGCGTCCTGAACATCCTCGACGGCGGCACGTCGGTGCTACTCCTGGCCGGGTACGTCGCCGCGTTCGCGCTGGGAACGGTCTGGCTCGTCCGCCGGCGCGACGTGAACTGACCGCGCGAGGTAGCGGCTCAGAACAGGGGGCCGCCGCCGAACGGTTCGCGGTGTGACGGCGGGGTCCGGCCCTGTGTGTCGGTGATGCCGTATTCGACGGCCAGCTCCGCCGTGACGAAGGTGTGGCCGCTGCGCTGCGGGAGGGTCGGGTCCGAGTGCAGGGCGCAGATCACCTCGCCGATGAACTCAGGGGACTCGGCGTCCGCGACGGGGAACCCGGCGATGGTCTCGAGGCCGCTGGCGACGATCATCTCCGTCCGCACAATGCCCGGCCACAGCGAGACCGCACGCACGTCATGCGGAGCCAGCTCCGCCGCCATGTCGCTGGCCATCTTGTCCAGCCCGGCCTTGGACATGCCGTACAACACCGAGTGCAGATGCCCGCGGGTCCCGAACGACGAGATGTTCGCGATCAACCCGGAGCGGCGGGGCACCATCAACCGCGCAGCCTCCACGGACGCGACGTAATGGGCGCGCAGTCCGACACCGATCAGCGAGTCCCAGTCGTCCAGTGGCCGCTCCCAGAACGGGGTGCTGAACCCGCCGAATCCCTTGGGGGCCGCCCACACGTTGTTGACCAGCAGGTCGAGGCGGCCGGCCTGCTCGTCCGAGATCCGGGCGAACAGGCTGTGCACGTCCTCGTCGTCGCGGTGATCGCAGGCCACCGCGATGCCGGTCCCACCGGCGCCGGTGACCCTTCGCGCCGACACCGACAGCGGGCCGCCCTCCGTCACCGGGCCGCGCCCCGTGACGTAGACGGTCCACCCGGCGGCGCCCAGCGCCGTCGCCACGCCCTTGCCGACGCCGCGGCTCCCACCGGTGACCAGAGCTACCCCGGCGCTCACTGGACCACCACCGTGTCCTGGGCGAGCGGACGGGTGATCGACCATCGAGTGGTGAAGTGGCATCGCGACATTCGCCAGCCGCCGTCCTCGAGACGGTAGGTGTCGTCGTACTCGCCGGAGGACACGGTCTCCGTCCGCTTCAGCAGATCGACCTGGCGGAACTTCAGCGTCCACGCGCCCGACGCCTCGGTGTCGCTGTGCAGCACGATGTCCGGATGGAAGCCGTGGTGCATGTCAAGGATCACGTGCTTGCCGTCCACTTCGTGGAGCGCGATCCCGCGGAAGATGTCCGTGAGCCGGTCGGCGTCGTCGAACCGGCCGAGCGGGCCGAAGTCTATCGACGCACCGGACGAGACGAAGCAGGCACGGAACGCGTCCGGATCCTTGCCGTCGCACGCTCGCCAGTAGCGGTACTTGAGCGCCTTGATCGCGTCGATCCGCTCCAGGTCCGCCAGACGCTGCTCCACCGAGCGTTCGTCCACGCCGCCGTCCTCCCGTTGCCGTTCACCGTGTCGGGAGAGACGCTAGGCCGGGAACGCGCCGGGTGGGTGCAGAATCCCGGTGGGCGGGAACCTGCGCGTCGTCAGGGCTGGCCGGGGAACGGGTCGGTCACCGGATCGGTCCCGAGAGCCACGCGCCAGGTGGCTTCCCGGACGGCCGCCTCGGTCAGCGCGGTGACGCCGAGCGTGCGGGTGTCCTCGGTCTCGCCGTGTTCGACGACCGCCCGCCACGCGACGGCGGTGTCGGTCTCGACCTGGGCCGCCAGCTGCGCGGCCGTGATCGGATCGGTGACCGGGAAGGGCAGGGTGTAGCCCGCCTCGGCGGCCGGGGCCGTCAGTCCTGCCGCGGTCAGCGTGTCCAGGAGTCCGTCCCGGCGCGCCCGGTGGGCTGCGGCGGCGGTGGCCACCTGGGTGGCCCGGGTGGGATTCGAGAAGGCGGCGACCACACCGTAGGCGAACACCGCGGAATGTTCGGCGGTCAGCGCGTCGGCGAGGCTCTTCCCCTCGGCTTCGGTGGGTGTCGTCACGGCAGCACCACCGCCAGGTACGTTCCGCACGCGGCGCTGATCGACGCGCACAGCCCCGCGCGGTGGGCGGTCAGAGCGCGCGCCGAATCGGCTGCGCTGCGCTGCGACTCGGCCAGGTCGGCGCGCAATTGATCGAGACCGGGCGGCGGCGCCGGCGCGGTCGGAGTCGGCGACGGGGGAGCGGACGTGGTCGGTGCGGTGCCGTCCGGGTAAGTTCCTGCAGCCCTGGCGATTTCGGCATCCAACGCGTCGGCGTGCGCGGTGCGCTGGGCGCGGACGAGTTCGAGTGCCGCGCCGCGATCCGGGAGCAGCGCGATCGTGGCCGCCGCACCGGCGGCGTCGCGACGAGCCAGACGCGACTGCGCGACGAGTGAATCGACCTCGGTGTCGGAGTCCGTGTCGTCGGCGCACCCCGCCAGCAGGGGGACGCTCGCGACGCCGAAGGCCGAGGCTGCTGCGAACCGGAGAGCGGTGCGCCGGGACACGGCCGGACCGGATGTCGGGGGCCGGGGGACGGTGGGCATGAGCACCGGTCCATGGTGCCAGGTCGGGCCGCGATCCCGGGAATCGAGCACCGGGGCTGGTCACGGGCGCCTCGAATCGGCGTTACTCTTAGATGCTCGAACCCGTCCCGGCGGGTTCGCGGTGCTGCGTGCGCGGCACGATGACCTGCGAGACCACGACATACGACGAGCGACAACTGAAACGAGGAGCTTCCCCGATGCCGGTTCCATCCAAGGAGAGGGTGACGGAGCTCATCTCCGATCTGGTGCAACGCCAGGGCTACGACTTGGAGGGCGTTGCAGTCACCCTCGCGGGTCGGCACAGCGCAGTCCGGATCATGGTGGACAGCGACGCCGGACTCGAACTCGACGCGGTTGCGAACCTGAGCCACGAGATCTCCGCGGTCTTCGATTCGGTGTCCGATTTCGGGGAATCGCCGTACACACTCGAGGTCACGTCTCCCGGTATCGACCGGCCGCTCACACACGAGCGGCACTGGCGCCGGGCCCGCGGCCGCAAGGCGCGTATCGACCTCGCCAACGAAACCGTCGTGGGTCGGATCGGCGTCCTCGACGGCGACTCGGTCGCGGTGGTGATCGGCTCGCGCACGGGCCCGGAGGTTCGGCGCGTCGCGCTCCCGGACATTCAGAAAGCTGTTGTGCAGGTGGAATTCTCGAAACCCGACCCGAGAGAGCTGGAACTCGCGGGCGGGATTCCCGAGGGTCGTGTGGCACCCGCGGACGCAGACGCGTCGGAAGATGAAGAAGTAGTAGAGGGGTTGGACAAGTGAATATCGACATTGCGGCGTTGCGCGCCATCGAGGCCGACAAGGGCATCTCGATCGAGACCGTCATCTCGACCATTCAGACCGCGTTGCTCACCGCCTACCGGCACACCGAGGGGCATCAGCAGCACGCACGGATCGACGTCGACACCAAGAGCGGCATCGTGCGGGTGATGGCGCACGACGTCGACGCCGACGGCAACATGGTCGGCGAGGAATGGGACGACACCCCGGAAGGCTTCGGCCGGATCGCCGCGACCACCGCCCGCCAGGTCATCCTCCAGCGGCTGCGCGACGCCGAGCACGAGCGGAGCTTCGGTGAGTACGCCACTCACGAGGGTGAGATCGTCGGCGGCGTGATCCAGCGCGACACCCGCGCCAACTCGCGCGGCATGGTCGTGGTGCGGATCGGCAGCGAGGCCAGCGGCGCCGAGGGTCTGATCCCGCCCGCCGAGCAGGTGCCCGGCGAGAACTACGAGCACGGCGAGCGGCTCAAGTGCTACGTCGTCGGTGTGGCCCGTGGACAGCGCGGACCGCAGATCACGCTGTCGCGCACCCACCCGAACCTCGTCCGCAAGCTGTTCGCGCTCGAGGTTCCGGAAATCGCGGACGGTTCGGTCGAGATCATCGCCGTCGCCCGGGAGGCCGGGCACCGGTCGAAGATCGCCGTCCAGTCGCGGGTGCAGGGGCTGAACGCCAAGGGTGCGTGTATCGGGCCGATGGGCCAGCGGGTGCGCAACGTGATGAGCGAACTCGCCGGCGAGAAGATCGACATCATCGACTTCGACGAGGACCCGGCCCGGTTCGTCGGCAACGCGCTGTCACCGTCGAAAGTGGTCTCCGTCACTGTCGTGGATCCCGAGGCGCGCGCCGCGCGTGTCGTCGTCCCCGACTTCCAGCTGTCGCTCGCCATCGGCAAGGAAGGGCAAAATGCCCGTCTTGCTGCGCGCTTGACCGGGTGGCGGATCGACATCCGCAGCGACGCCGCACCCGCCCCCGAGTCGGCAGGCGGACCCGCCGCGACCAGTCGTTGAGCCGGGAATGCGGAGATCGGGGCGAGTCGGCGGTAGAGTGGTCAATGGTTCAGCATGAGCATCCCGATTCCGCGCGCGTTCCTACCGGTTCACCGGTGCGAACATGCATAGGATGTAGGGAGCGCGCGCTGGCTGTCGATCTGCTCAGGGTTGTGGTTAGTGAGAGCGGGCCGCAAGGTCATGTTCTCGCCCCGGACCCGAGGCGCAGGCTTCCCGGTCGAGGTGCGTGGCTGCACCCCGTCGAGGCTTGCCTGAGTCTCGCGGAACGACGCCGAGCATTCGGCAGAGCGTTGCGAGTGTCCGGAAGTGTTGACGTGTCAGAAGTCGACCACTGGGTACGAGCAGGGCACCCACCCAGAGCAGTACCTCTCGAACAGAACAGGCACAAGCACTCATGAGCACACCGTGAAGCACCAGCGATGATCGTCCATCGGAGATAACCCGAGGTCGTGCGGGCCCCTCTCAGGGGAGCCTCCTGCTCGACCTCATCAGTGAGGAGAGCAGTGGCAGGCAAGGCCCGCGTGCACGAGTTGGCTAAAGAACTCGGTGTCACAAGTAAAGAACTACTCGCAACGCTCAAGGAGCAGGGCGAGTTCGTGAAGTCGGCGTCCTCCACGGTGGAGGCGCCCGTCGCCAGGCGTCTGCGGGAATCCTTCCCGTCGGCGAAGTCCGCCGATTCCGCAGCCCGTCCGGCTGCCAAGCCCGGCGCGCCCGCGCCGAGCACCCCGGCGACCGCAGCGAAGCCGGGCGGTCCCCGTCCCGGCCCGAAGCCGGCAGCCCCGGCTCCGGCTCCGGCCGCACCCGTGGCGGCAGCCCCTGCGGCCACCCCCGAGGCGCAGGCCCCGGCTCCGGCCGCACCCGCAGCAAGCGCAGCCACCCCGGCTGCACCGGCGACCAACGCTCCCAAGCCCGGCCGCCCCACCCCGGCTGCCCCGGCTCCGGCCGCACCCGCAGCCCCGGCCGCCCCCGCAGCCCCGGCCGCCCCGGCTGCCAGTGCCCCCGCGGCTCCGTCCACGGGCGCCAAGCCCGGCGGACCCCGTCCCGGCCCGAAGCCCCCGCGTGTCGGTAACAACCCGTACTCCTCGGCTCCCGCCGAGCGTCCGGCGCCCCGCCCCGCTCCCGGCGCACCGCGTCCGGGTGCACCCCGTCCGGCTCCCGGTCAGGGTGGACCTCGTCCGGCTCCCGGTCAGGGTGGACCTCGTCCGGCTCCCGGTCAGGGCGGACCCCGTCCGGCACCGGGCCAGGGCGGTCCCCGTCCGGCTCCCGGTCAGGGCGGACCCCGTCCCAGCCCCGGCTCGATGCCTCCTCGCCCGAACCCGGGCGCGATGCCCGCTCGTTCGGCACGTCCCGCCCCCGGCGGTCGTCCCGGCCGTCCCGGCGGAGCCCCCGGCGGTCGTCCCGGTGGCGGCGGCGGTGGATACCGCGGTGGCGGAGCTCCCGGTGCCGGCGCAGGTGCGCCCGGTGGCGGAGCACCCGCAGGTGGTTTCCGCGGTCGTCCCGGTGGCGGTGGACGCCCCGGTCAGCGCGGTGCGGCAGCAGGTGCGTTCGGCCGCCCCGGTGGTGCCCCGCGTCGTGGTCGCAAGTCGAAGCGTCAGAAGCGCCAGGAATACGATTCGATGCAGGCGCCCGCCGTCGGCGGCGTGCGGTTGCCCCGTGGCAACGGCGAGACCATTCGCCTCGCCCGCGGTGCATCCCTGTCGGACTTCGCGGAGAAGATCGACGCGAACCCCGCAGCGTTGGTGCAGGCACTGTTCAACCTCGGCGAGATGGTGACGGCGACCCAGTCGGTCAACGACGAGACGCTGGAACTGCTCGGCGGCGAGATGAACTACGTCGTCCAGGTCGTCAGCCCGGAGGACGAGGACCGCGAGCTGCTCGACAGCTTCGACCTCACCTACGGCGAAGACGAAGGTGGCGAAGAGGACCTCGAGTCCCGTCCGCCGGTGGTCACCGTCATGGGCCACGTCGACCACGGTAAGACCCGACTGCTCGACACGATCCGTAAGGCCAACGTCCGCGAGGGCGAGGCCGGCGGCATCACGCAGCACATCGGTGCCTACCAGGTGCTGACCGAACTCGACGGCAACGAGCGTCTCGTGACGTTCATCGACACCCCCGGTCACGAGGCCTTCACGGCCATGCGTGCCCGTGGTGCCAAGGCCACCGACCTCGCGATCCTGGTCGTCGCCGCCGACGACGGCGTCATGCCGCAGACGGTGGAAGCGATCAACCACGCCCAGGCGGCCGACGTGCCGATCGTGGTCGCGGTGAACAAGATCGACAAGGAAGGCGCGAACCCGGACAAGATCCGGCAGCAGCTCACCGAGTACGGACTGGTCGCCGAGGAATACGGCGGAGACACCATGTTCGTCGACATCTCGGCGAAGCAGGGCACCAACATCGACGCACTGCTCGAAGCCGTGCTGTTGACGGCGGACGCTGCCCTGGACCTGCGGGCCAACCCGGACATGGACGCTCAGGGTGTCGCCATCGAGGCGCACCTCGACCGCGGACGCGGCCCCGTCGCGACCGTGCTCATCCAGCGCGGAACGCTGCGGGTCGGCGACTCGATCGTGGCCGGCGACGCATACGGACGTGTGCGCCGCATGGTCGACGAGCACGGCGACGACGTGCTCGAGGCCCTGCCTTCGCGTCCCGTCCAGGTGGTCGGCTTCACGTCGGTCCCCGGTGCAGGCGACAACCTGCTCGTGGTCGACGAGGACCGCATCGCCCGTCAGATCGCCGACCGGCGCAATGCGCGTAAGCGCAACGCACTGGCCGCGAAGAGCCGCAAGCGCATCAGCCTCGAGGACCTGGATTCGGCTCTCAAGGAGACGTCGCAGCTCAACCTCATCCTCAAGGGCGACAACTCGGGAACCGTGGAGGCCTTGGAAGAGGCCCTGCACGGCATCGAGATCGACGACGAGGTGCAGTTGCGGGTCATCGACCGTGGTGTCGGTGGCGTCACCGAGACCAACGTCAACCTGGCCGCTGCGTCGAACGCGATCATCATCGGGTTCAACGTCCGCGCCGAGGGCAAGGCGACCGAGTTGGCGAACCGCGAGGGCGTCGACATCCGGTACTACTCGGTGATCTACCAGGCCATCGACGAGGTCGAGAAGGCTCTCAAGGGCATGCTCAAGCCGATCTACGAAGAGGTCGAGCTGGGCAAGGCGGAGATCCGCGCGATGTTCCGTTCGTCCAAGGTCGGCAACATTGCCGGTTGCCTCGTCACCTCGGGTACCATCCGTCGCAATGCGAAGGCCCGGCTGCTGCGTGACAACACGGTTGTCGCCGAGACCGTCACCATCTCCTCGCTGAAGCGGGAGAAGGAGGACGCTGTCGAGGTACGCGAGGGTTACGAGTGCGGTTTGACGCTCACCTACTCCGACATCAAGGTCGGTGACGTCATCGAGGCCTACGAGCTTCGGGAAAAGCCGCGCGACTAGTCGCCATCCGTTTGGGGTGACGCAGCAGCGTCATCCGGCGTGCGCTTCTCCGGCCGACTCGATCGGCCGGGGGAGCGCACGTCTCCCCGAAGGAGGAAAGTTTGTACGTCGGTGCGCTCGAGCTCGACATCTTGCTCGGTGACGTGCGATCTCTGAAAGAGAAGCGTGCAATGGTCAAACCGGTTCTGGCGGAACTGCGACGCTACGGCGTCTCGGCGGCGGAGACCGGAGAACAGGATCGGTATCGCCGGTCGATGCTCGGCGTCACGATGGCGAGTTCGGCGGTCGATCATGTACACGAGGTACTCGACACGTGCGAACGGCACGTCGCCGAGCTGCCGGAACTGCAACTCCTTGCGGTCCGGCGAAGGATTTTCGGCCCCGAGGACTGACTCGGAGTGCCCTGCCCGCCCCGCCGCATCTGCGGCCCGGCGTGCAGAATGAACTACAGCTACACACGCAACTTCACAACTTATCCAGCGGCCAGGGAGAGGAGTCTGATTGTCATGGTGGATCCCGCCCGGGCACGCAAACTCGCCAAGCGCATCGGCACGATCGTCGCGACAGCGATCGACCACGAAATCAAGGACCCTCGCCTGGCGTTCGTCACGATCACCGATACCAAGGTGACGGCCGACCTCCACGACGCCACCGTGTACTACACCGTGATGGGTGCCGACCTCGAGTCCGAACCCGACCTCGTCTCCGCAGCCGCAGGACTCGAGAAGGCGAAGGGCGTTCTGCGCTCGAAGGTGGGTGCAGGCACCGGAGTCCGGTTCACGCCGACGCTCACGTTCGTCGCGGACACGGTCCCCGACACGGCACGGCACATGGAGGAACTCCTCGCCCGCGCTCGCGCCGCCGACGACGAGGTCGCGCGTGTCGCGGCCGGTGCGTCCCCGGCCGGCGACCCCGACCCGTACAAGGAGCCCCGAGCCGAGGACGCGGACGACGCCGACGTCGACGAGCCCTCCGGTTCCCGCCAGGCGGACTGACACGAACCGATATGACCCATACTCAGGAGACGTCCCTGTCTGATCTCGATCGTCACGAGGTGTTCCTGCCGCAGGCGGTCGCTGTTCTCGAGAACGCGACGTCGGTGACGGTTCTGTGTCACGTCCAACCCGATGCCGACACGATCGGCAGTGGGCTCGCCCTGGCGTTGGTGCTCGAGCGCAAGGGAATTCCGGTGCAGGTCGCGTTCGGCGCACCCGACGAACTGCCGGAGTCGATGCGTGAACTGCCCGGCACCCACCTGCTGGTACCTGCGGATCAGGTGCGCCGCAACGTCGATCTGCTCGTGACCGTCGACTGCGGCAGCGCCGGGCGGCTCGGGAAGCTCGCCGATCGGCTCGCGCACGCGGGGGAGACCCTCGTCATCGACCACCACCGGTCCAACACCCGGTTCGGTCGCATGAACCTGATCGACGAGTCCGCGGAGTCGACGACCGCGGTCGTGGCGCAGATGTTCGACCTGTGGGGTGTGGACATCGACGCCGACCTCGCGCACTGCCTGTATGCGGGACTCGTGACCGACACCGGTTCGTTCCGCTGGGTGCAGCCCGGCACCCACACGCTCGCCGAGAGGCTGCTCGCCACCGGAATCGACGGGGCGCGCATCGCGCGGCGCCTGCTCGACACCCACCCGTTCGGCTGGTTGCCCATGCTGTCCTCGGTGCTCGGGTCGGCGACCCTCGTCCCCGACGCAGCGGGAGGGCGTGGACTGGTCTACGCCGTCATCCGACAGGCCTACGTCGGAGACCTCCGCTCGGAGGAGATCGAAAGCGTCATCGACATCGTCCGGACGACGTCCGAGGCCGAGGTCGCCGCAGTCCTCAAGGAGGCCGTGGACGGCACCTGGTCGGTATCGCTGCGATCGAAGTCCGACGTGGACGTGTCGGTCGTCGCCGGATATCTCGGCGGCGGCGGTCATCGGTTCGCCGCCGGCTACACGGCCGAGAACTCTGCGGACGAGATCGTGACCTCGCTCGTCGAATCACTCGGCTGAGGTCCGAATTCGTTGGCTGAAGTCTCGGAAGTCACGGGCGACGCGACCGCCCGGACGGTGTTCGGGCTGGCGTTGCCCGCGCTGGGCGTCCTCGCTGCCGAACCGATCTATCTGCTCTTCGACATCGCCGTCGTCGGTCGGCTGGGCGCTTTGGCGCTCGCGGGCCTCGCCGTCGGCGGTCTCATCCTCGCCCAGGTCAGCACGCAGCTGACATTCCTGTCCTACGGCACGACGGCGCGCGCGTCCCGCATGCACGGGGCCGGCGACGAGCGCGGCGCGGTCCGGGAGGGCGTGCAGGCCACGTGGCTGGCGCTGGGGATCGGCGCGCTCGTGATCGCGCTGGCCCACCTGTTCGCGCGGCCGGTCACCTCGGCGATCGCGGGCGGCTCCGACATCGCGGCGGCCGCCGAGAGCTGGCTGCGGATCGCGGTGTTCGGGGCCCCGCTGATCCTCGTCGCGATGGCGGGCAACGGGTGGATGCGTGGTGTGCAGAACACGGTGCGACCGCTGCGGTTCGTGATCGCCGGTCTCGTCGTGTCGGCCGTGGCCTGCCCGGTTCTGGTGCACGGATTGTGGGGTGCGCCGCGCCTGGAACTCGAGGGATCGGCGGTCGCGAACGTGATCGGGCAGGCGGTCTCCGCGAGCCTGTTCATCGGAGCGCTGGTGGTCGAGCGGGTGCCGTTGCGCCCGCGGTGGCACGTCATGCGCGCCCAGATGGTGCTCGGCCGGGACCTGATCCTGCGGAGCCTGGCCTTCCAGGCGTGCTTCCTCTCGGCCGCCGCCGTCGCGTCCCGGTTCGGTGCCGCCGCGGTCGCCGCCCACCAGGTGGTGCTGCAGCTGTGGAACCTCGTCGCCCTCACCCTCGACTCCCTGGCGATCGCCGCACAGGCGCTGGTCGGTGCCGCGCTGGGCGCCGGACACGCCAAGGGCGCCACGCGACTGTCGTGGCGCATCACCCGATGGTCGACGATCTTCGCGACAGGGCTCGCCCTGATCTTCGCCCTCGGCCACGGGGTGATCCCCGAGCTGTTCACCTCCGACCAGGCCGTGCTCGACGAGATGGCGGTGGCCTGGTGGTTCTTCGTCGCGATCATGCCGGTCGCCGGAGTGGTGTTCGCCCTCGACGGGGTACTGCTCGGTGCCGGCGACGTCGCCTTCCTCCGGAATGCCACGCTGTCCTGCGCGTTGGTCGGATTCCTGCCACTGATCTGGCTGTCGATGCTGCACGACTGGGGCCTGGCGGGAATCTGGACGGGACTCACGGTGTTCATAATTCTTCGGATGCTCGCGGTCGTGTGGCGCGTCGGAACGGGCCGCTGGGCAGTGGTCGGGGCCGACCTGCAGACACGGCACGGATCGGACAGCGATCCCGCGGCGGAACACGATCGGAAAGGTGGTTGACGTGGCACCCAAGCTGATGGCGGTGAGCGACGTCCATGTGGGGCACCGGGGCAACCGCCCGATCACCGAGGACATCTATCCCGACTCGCCCGAAGACTGGCTGATCGTCGCGGGCGACGTCTCGGAGAAGACCGACGACATCCGGTGGGCGCTGAAACTCCTGCGCAGTCGTTTCGCCGAGGTCATCTGGGTTCCCGGCAACCACGAACTGTGGACGACGGCGAAGGATCCGGTGCAGATCCACGGCGCCGCCCGCTACGACTACCTGGTCACCCTGTGCCGCGAGATCGGCGTCATCACCCCCGAGGACCCGTTCCCGGTGTGGGAGGCCGAGGACGGCCCGATCACCCTGGTCCCGATGTTCCTGCTGTACGACTACACGTTCCTCCCCGACGGCGCCACCACCAAGGAGGAAGGTCTCGCGATCGCGCGCGAGAAGAACGTGGTGGCCACGGACGAGTTCCTGCTGTCGAGTGAACCGTACGGAACCCGGGATGCCTGGTGTCGCAACCGCGTCGAGACGACGAAGGCCCGGTTGGACGCCCTGCCCGCCGGAACCCGCACCGTCCTGATCAACCACTTCCCGTTGGTGCGTCAACCGACGCAGGTGCTGTGGTACCCGGAGTTCTCCTTGTGGTGCGGCACCGAACTGACCGCGGACTGGCACACCCGGTACAACGCCGTCTGCGCCGTGTACGGGCATCTGCACATTCCGCGGACCACCTACTACGACGGGGTGCGGTTCGAAGAGGTGTCGCTGGGCTACCCGCGGGAGTGGCAGCGGCGGGGACTCCCGGACCGCCTCCTGCGGCAGATCCTCCCGGTGCCGGAGTACCCGCCGGGAACCCTGAACAAGTGGGGAGGCCACTTCAAGGTCACTCCCGAACAGGAAGCCGAAGTGGAGAAGATGCGGGCGAGGGGGGCCCTGTGATCGAGAGAATTCTGCCTGCCGGAGTGGTGTCGTCGGAACTGTTCGAGGATCCGCCCGGCCTGCGTCCGCACCCGCAGGAGGAGGCGCTGATCGGCAGGGCCGTGGAGAAGCGCCGCCGCGAATTCACCACCGCACGGCACTGCGCCCGCCTGGCGATGACGAAGCTGGGCGTGGACCAGGCCCCTGTTCTGCGGGGCGACAAGGGTTCCCCCGTGTGGCCGCGCGGCGTGGTCGGGAGCCTCACCCACTGCGACGGTTACCGCGGCGCGGTGCTCGGCTACGCCATGCAGGTGCGGTCCGTGGGGATCGACGCCGAACCGCACGAGGCGCTGCCCGACGGTGTGCTGGACGCGGTGAGCCTGCCCGCCGAACGCGACTGGCTGTCGGGCACGGCGGACTCCGGGCAGTGGCGCTCCGCCACCGGCGGTCCGGTGCACCGGGACAGGCTGCTGTTCTGTGCCAAGGAGGCTACGTACAAGGCGTGGTTCCCGCTCACCGCCCGGTGGCTCGGGTTCGAGGACGCGCACATCACGTTCGAGGCGTCCGGAGACGGCACCGGCACGTTCCATTCGGATCTCCTGATCTCGGGCGAGACCGTCGACGGTCCACCGCTGGCGTCGTTCGACGGACGGTGGATGGTGTCCGACGGCCTGATCATCACCGCGATTGCGGTGCACTGATTTCGGTACTGTGCGGTGCACTGATTTCGGTGCGGTGACGACGGCTGGCAGAATCGGGCCTCGTGTCTGCACGTGAAAAGCCTTCTTCCGGTCTCGTCGGCGCCGGACTGCTCATCGTCGACAAGGACGCGGGCGTCACCAGCCACGACGTGGTGGCCCGGTGCCGGAAGCTGCTCGGCACCCGGAAGGTCGGGCACGCGGGCACTCTCGACCCGATGGCCACCGGGGTGCTGGTGCTCGGGGTGGAGCGGGCGACGAAGCTGCTGGGGCTCCTCGCGCTGACCACCAAGGCGTACACGGCCACGATCCGGCTGGGTCAGGCCACCACCACCGACGACGCCGAGGGTGAGGTCGTCGCGTCGGCCGATGCGTCCGGCGTGACGGACGAGGAGATCGCCGCGCAGGTGCACACCCTCACCGGAGACATCCAGCAGATCCCGTCGAGCGTCAGCGCCATCAAGGTCGACGGCCGGCGGGCGCACGCACTGATCCGTGCGGGCGAGGAGTTCGAACTCGCTCCCCGGTCGGTCACGGTGTCTCGGTTCGAGGTCGTCGCGAGGCGAACCGAGGGCACGTTCGTCGACCTCGACGTCGAGGTGGAGTGTTCCTCCGGCACCTATGTCCGGGCGCTCGCGCGTGATCTGGGGATCGCGCTGATCGGCGTCGGCGGGCATCTCACCTCGCTGCGACGGACCCGGGTGGGACCGTTCACGCTCGAGCACGCGCGCACGCTGGAGCAGCTTGCCGAGGAGCCGGGGGTCAGCCTCGACATCGACGCCGCTGCGCAGACCGCGTTCCCGCACCGGCAGATCGACGCGGCCGAGGCCGAATCCATCAGTCAGGGCCGGTGGCTCGAGCCGATCGGAATCAAGGGTGTCTACGCCGCCATCGATCCGAGCGGGCACACGATCGCGCTGCTCCAGGAACGTGGACGGCGGGCCAGCTCGGTGATGGTGGTCCGCCCCGCGACCCTGAGATAGCGGTTCACACCAGCCAGATGGCCTGGGCTGCGGGGTTTCCGAGCTCGATGGAGTCGTCGTGGGCGCCGAGCCGGATCGACACGGTTCCGGCGTAGTCGCGTCGCTCCAGCACTGTGACCGTGACGTCCAGTGCCACACCGACCGAGTCGAAGTACCGCAGCATCGCCGGATCGGAGTCCGAGATCCGGGCGATGCGCCCGCTCTCGCCGTTGACGAAGTCGCTGAGCTGTCGTGCCGGGGGAGTGGGCACCGAGCCGTCGACCGCGGGAATCGGATCGCCGTGCGGATCGCGTTCGGGATGGCCGAGCTTGGCGTCCATCCGGGAGATCATCAGATCCGAGACGGCGTGTTCGAGTACCTCCGCCTCGTCGTGCACCTCGTCCCAGCCGTACCCCAGTTCGTGCACCAGATACGTCTCGATGAGGCGGTGCCTGCGGACCATTCCGACGGCGGCGACGCGCCCCGCCTCGGTGAGGGCGATCGACCCGTACCGGGCGTGATCGACGAGACCCTGGTCGGACAGTTTCCGGATGGCCTCCGACACGGTGGACGCCGACACCCCGATCTTCTCGGAGAGCAATTTCGTGGACACCCGCTCCTGCGACCACTCCTGAACGGTCCAGATGACCTTGAGGTAGTCCTGCGCCACTGCCGAGAGAGCCCCGGTCTCGGAGGTCGAATCCTCGGTCACGCTCTGGTCATTCTTGTTCACGGCCACGCCAACGAGCTTAGGCAAGTCTTACCGGCGAGACACATCGACACACCTGATCCGCCGCCGGGGGACGGCCCGGGCGACCGCGAACCGCGAGGTCGTGGCGCTTCCCCGGCGCGCGGGGCGGCCGGACACCCGGTCCGGAGATGAACATCGGCGCGCGGCACCGTAGGCTGCCACTCGTGCTGAGATGGCGTGGTCTCGACGAGGTTCCTGCCGACTGGGGTCGTTGTGTTCTCACGATCGGCGTATTCGATGGCGTGCACCGAGGTCACGCCCAACTGATCAGTCGAGCGGTGGCGGCTGCCCGCACGCGTGGAATACCCAGCGTGCTCATGACTTTCGATCCTCATCCGATGGAAGTGGTTCGTCCGGGCAGTCATCCCGCCCAGCTCACGACGCTCGCCCGCAGGGCGGAGCTCGCGGAGGAGCTGGGCATCGACGTGTTCTGCGTCATGCCGTTCACCGCCGAATTCATGAAGCTGACGCCGGAGCGGTACGCCCACGAGATCCTCGTGGAGCGCCTGCACGTGGCGGATGTCGTCGTCGGAGAGAACTTCACGTTCGGCAAGAAGGCTGCGGGCAACGTCGACCTGCTGCGTCAGATCGGCGAGCGGTTCGGGTTCGCGGTCGACGGTGTGACGTTGCTCGCCGAGCACGCGGTCACATTCTCGTCCACCTACATCCGTTCGTGCGTGGACGCCGGCGACATGGCCGCCGCGACGGAGGCCCTCGGCCGCCCGCACCGCGTGGAGGGTGTCGTCGTCCACGGCGACGGGCGTGGACGGCAGCTCGGCTATCCGACCGCGAACGTCGCGCCGCCCATGTATGCCGCGATTCCCGCGGACGGCGTGTACGCCGCCTGGTTCACCGTGCTCGGACACGGGGTCGACCTGGGCACGGTCACCTCCGGCGAGCGGTACATGGCCGCCGTCTCGGTGGGCACCAATCCCACGTTCTCCGGGCGGACGCGCACCGTGGAGGCCTTCGTCCTGGACCGGGAAGCCGACCTGTACGGCCAGCACGTGGCCGTCGATCTGGTGGAGCGCCTCCGCGGGATGGAAAAATTCGATTCGGTCGACGACCTGATCGTCGCGATGGGCAAGGACGCCGAGCGTGCGCGTGCGATCCTGGCGGCGTCGGAGGACGTGCGGTAAAGCCGTCCCATTTCAGCTGGTAAAGTAGACCGCTGGCGTGCGCTGCGGTTCGCGGCGGCCGCGCCGAGTTTCGATCCTTGCACGCGAACGTCATCACCAGGAGTGAACCAGTGGCATTGACCACCGAAGAGAAGAAGCAGGTTCTGAGCGAGTACGGCCTGCACGAGACCGACACCGGTTCGCCGGAGGCGCAGGTGGCCATGCTCACCAAGCGCATCGTCGATCTCACCGAACACCTCAAGATGCACAAGCACGACCACCACTCCCGCCGCGGCCTCCTGCTGCTGGTCGGACGCCGTCGTCGTCTGCTCAAGTACGTCCAGAAGGTCGACATCGAGCGTTACCGCTCGCTGATCGAGCGTCTCGGTCTGCGTCGCTGAGTTTCGCACACAGCGGTCATTTCGATCGCAAATCACTCCGGTAGCCGGCCGGGCCTTGCTTAGACTGGGCCTCGCTGGCTATCGGCGTTAGCTGCCGAGGGCAGCACTACCGTATGCACCCGAGAATGTGGTGTCGGTCTTCGGTAGTGGTCTTCCGGACACGGTCCGGGGGACTTCGATCGACGGCCGCCTCCGCACAGCGACATCCCGAGAACTCGAGAGGGGGATGTCCCTCAGGTGCGCAGTTCTCGCCAGGAGGGTGAGAACGCCCCCGCGGGTACGGCGAAGACGAGAGGGAAGTGAAAAGAAGAGATGACAGAGAATTCCGCAGTAGAGGTCGATGAGGGCGTGTTCGAATCCACCGCCGTGATCGACAACGGGTCCTTCGGAACCCGCACCATTCGTTTCGAGACCGGTCGCCTCGCGCAGCAGGCCGCCGGCGCCGTCGTCGCCTACCTGGACGACGAGACGATGCTGCTGTCCGCGACGAGCGCCAGCAAGCACCCCAAGGAGCACTTCGACTTCTTCCCGCTGACGGTGGACGTCGAGGAGCGCATGTACGCGGCGGGCCGTATCCCCGGCTCGTTCTTCCGTCGTGAGGGCCGTCCCTCCACGGACGCGATCCTGACCTGCCGCCTGATCGACCGCCCGCTGCGCCCGTCGTTCGTCGACGGTCTGCGCAACGAGATCCAGGTCGTCGTCACGGTGATGAGCCTGAACCCGCAGGACCTGTACGACGTGGTCGCGATCAACGCCGCGTCCGCCTCCACCCAGATCGCGGGACTGCCGTTCTCCGGACCCGTCGGCGGTGTGCGCGTCGCGCTCATCACGTCGGACGACAACAAGGCCGGCCAGTGGGTTGCATTCCCCACCGTCGAGCAGCTCGAGAACGCCGTCTTCGACATGGTCGTCGCGGGCCGCATCGTCTCCGGTAGCGGTGACGACGCCGACGTCGCGATCATGATGGTCGAGGCCGAGGCCACCGACAACGTGATCTCCCTGATCGACGGTGGCGCACAGGCTCCCACCGAGGCGATCGTGGCCGAGGGCCTCGAGGCCGCCAAGCCGTTCATCGCCCGCCTCTGCACCGCGCAGCAGCAGCTCGCGGCCAAGGCGTCCAAGCCGACCGGTGACTTCCCCGTCTTCCCGGCGTACCAGGACGACGTGTTCGCAGCCGTCGAGGCCGCCGCTGCGGAGAAGCTCAGCGCGGCACTGACCATCGCGGGCAAGCAGGAGCGCGACGACAAGACCGACGAGGTCAAGGTCGAGGTCCTCGAGCAGGTTGCCCCGAATTTCGAGGGTCGCGAGAAGGAACTGGGCGCGGCGTTCCGCTCGCTGACGAAGAAGCTGGTCCGTCAGCGCATTCTGCGCGACCAGTTCCGCATCGACGGCCGTGGCATCACGGACATCCGTTCGCTGTCGGCCGAGGTCGCCATCGTTCCGCGTGCACACGGTTCCGCTCTGTTCGAGCGCGGCGAGACCCAGATCCTGGGTGTCACCACCCTCGACATGGTGAAGATGGCGCAGCAGGTCGATTCGCTCGGACCCGAGACGACCAAGCGGTACATGCACCACTACAACTTCCCGCCGTACTCCACCGGTGAGACGGGACGCGTCGGTTCGCCGAAGCGCCGCGAGATCGGTCACGGCGCGCTGGCGGAGCGGGCACTCATGCCCGTGCTGCCCAGCGTCGAGGAATTCCCGTACGCCATCCGCCAGGTCTCGGAAGCTCTCAGCTCCAACGGCTCCACCTCGATGGGCTCCGTGTGCGCGTCGACGCTCGCACTGCTCAACGCCGGCGTGCCGCTGAAGGCTCCGGTCGCCGGTATCGCCATGGGCCTCGTCTCCGACCAGGTCGACGGTGAGACCCGTTACGTCGCGCTCACCGACATCCTCGGTGCCGAGGACGCGTTCGGCGACATGGACTTCAAGGTCGCGGGCACGAAGGACTTCGTCACGGCCCTGCAGCTCGACACGAAGCTCGACGGCATCCCGTCGAAGGTCCTCGCCGGCGCGCTGTCGCAGGCCAAGGACGCGCGTGCGACGATCCTCGAGGTCATGGCCGAGGCCATCGACACCCCCGACGAGATGAGCCCGTTCGCCCCGCGCGTCACGGCCATCAAGGTCCCGGTCGACAAGATCGGTGAGGTCATCGGCCCCAAGGGCAAGATGATCAACTCCATCACCGAGCAGACCGGCGCCAACATCTCCATCGAAGATGACGGCACCGTGTTCGTCGGTGCGACGGACGGCCCGTCCGCGCAGGCCGCGATCGACATGATCAACGCCATTGCCAACCCGCAGCTGCCGAAGGTCGGCGAGCGCTTCCTGGGCACGGTCGTCAAGACCACCGCCTTCGGTGCGTTCGTGTCGCTCCTCCCCGGCCGCGACGGATTGGTGCACATCTCGAAGCTGGGCAGCGGTAAGCGCATTGCCAAGGTCGAGGACGTCGTGAGCGTCGGCTCGAAGTTGCGTGTCGAGATCGCCGACATCGACAACCGTGGCAAGATCTCGCTGATCCCCGTCGAAGAAGACGGCGCCGCGGCTCCGGCCGAGCAGAGCGAAGAGGCGGCTGCCGAGAAGTAGTCTTCTCCCGGTCATCACGCCGGCGGCCCCGCACGGATCTCGTGCGGGGCCGTCGGCGTCTTCCTGTCCGGTGCCGGTGCGCGTGTCAGGAGGTCGGTGCCGCGGTGAACCGTCCGACATACCGACGCTGCCACGGTGTCTCGACCGCGTGACGGTGGTAGTGCTGCCGGACGTACGCGACGGCGTCCCGCGCCGGGATCCCGTCGAGCACGGCAATGCAGGCGAGGGCTGTGCCGGTCCGGCCGCGACCGCCCCCGCACGCCACCTCCACCCGCTCCGTCGCGGCGCGGCGCCACACCTCACCGAGCGCATCGAGGGTGTCGTCGCGGTCCCGCGGCAACGCGAAATCGGGCCAGCGGACCCACCGCGAGTCCCACTGCACCGGCGGCGGCGTTCGCCCCAGCAGGTATACGGCGAAATCGGGGAGGGGACCCTCGGGGAGCGGTCGCCTCAGCCCCCGGCCGCGGACCAGGCGCCCGGACGGCAGGCGGAGGACTCCAGGCGCGTCGGTGTCCCAGGTATCGAACATGGCGCCCACTTTATTGCGAAGCCGTTCGGAAGACCCGATCTTCGAGGACCGGGACTGCGGTGCTCCGGTCCACCTCGGCGGCGATTGCGACGTCCTGCGGGTATCCCGAGGCAAGCAACTCCCGTCCCGACGCACACGCCGCGAGGGACTGCGGGAGGGTCTCCGCGACGCCCTGCCAGGCGATCATGGCCGCCAGAGCTTCCGGCGAAGAGTCTGCGCCCCACCCAGGTCGCCGACAGGGCGGACAGCACGGCGCCCGCACCCCACAGATCCTCGATCGCCGGCCGGAGTTCGCCGCCCGGCCATTTCTCCCCGGCGGCGATCACCGACACCACCGACGTCGACGTGCAGTGCCGGGCGATCCAGTCTGCAACAGCGGTCGCATTCCGTAGGGACGCCCCGACGCACACGCCGGTTCCGGTGCCGAGCTCGAAGCTGATGGTCGATCCGTTCGGCGAGGGAAGCACCAACCTGCGCGGCGCCGCGGTCCGTCGAATCGTATTCGGCGACAAGCTGATCTGTCCGATCGTCACCCGGCTGCGTCCGACGGCTTTCGCCCCCGGCAGGCCCCAGTCGAAACGGAGGCCGTAATCGAGCTGGAGATGTTCGCGGTTCACGGGGTCTCCCCGCTCTCCGTCGAGGTGAGCGTTATGAGGGCAGCGATAACCGTGGTGACCGCGACGCTCGGGGGACCGGGTAGGCGCGCGGCACCGATGTCGCGGAAGGCTCGGGGATCGTCGAGGCGAATCTGCGCGCACCCGGGTGGGGGAGTATCCGTGGCCGGCACGATGCCCACGCCCAAGCCGGATGCGACCAGGCCGTGCACGGTGTGCACGTCCTCTCCTTCGAACGCGATCGTGGGTAGGGCACCGGCTCGGGCGAACAGGTCGTCGAGCGATCCCCGGAGCCCGTAGCCCGGCTTGAGAGTGACGATCGGCTCGGAGGCGAGGTCACGGATCGTCGTCGAGGTCGATGCGGCCCGCGGGTGCTCGGAGGGCACCAGGACGACGAGCGGCTGTTCGAACAGCGGCGTGACCGTCAGGCCCTCCGGCGGTGGGGTGAGACGAGAGGCGAGCGCGATGTCGGCCTCACGGTTGAGGAGGGTGTCCAGGCACGTGCGGCGCGCTCCCTGGCTGAGGACGAACCGGATCGTCGGATCCGTCGCGCGGACGGTGCGAATCAACTCGGGCACGAGGTGCTCGCCGAGCGACATCTGAAAGGCGACGCGAACGGTGGCCCGCGCCTGTCGGTCTTCGGACTGCACGGCGTCGAGGCCGTCCACCACCGCTTCGAGTGCGCGTTGCGCGTAGGGCACCAGTGTCCGCCCGGCATCGGTCAGGCGCACGCCGCGGCCGTCCGGTTCCAGGAGCGGGATGTCGAGTTGCCTTTCGAGTCGGCGGACTATCCGGCTGACCGTGGGCTGCGGCATCCCGAGCATCGCGGCAGCGACAGTGACGTGTTCGACTTCGCCGAGCGCGACGAGCACGGGTAGATGCGGCAACAGCGCCTTGACGGACTCGCTATTCATAACTCAACTGTATGAGTCCGTGGATTGATCTGCATTGGATTCATCAGTTCTTCGGATCTACCGTCGACTTCATGTCGGCCACCCACCTCACGGAGCAGGACACCCGCGCAGCGGCTGCCCTGCAGAACACGCCGCCGACGGGAAATCCGGACCGCAGACTCTCGGCGGCCCTGTGGTGTGCCGGCGTGGCGACCTTTGCCCTGATGTACGCGCCTCAAGGTCTCCTCACGCAAATCGGGCACGACGCCTCCGTGAGCCCGGCTCAGGCTTCACTCCTGGTCTCCGCAGCCACGCTCGGGCTGGCGTTGTCGGTTCTGCCGTGGGCCCGGTTCTCGGATCGAGTGGGGCGCCCCACCGCGATGCGGTACGCGGCGGCAACCGCGGGACTGCTCGCCGTGGCCGTCCCCTGGCTCCCGACGTTCGACGCGCTGGTGGCGGGACGATTCGTCCAAGGCGTGGCGCTCGGTGGACTACCAGCGCTCGCGATGACACTGCTCCACGAGGTCGCGGTGCCGGCCCGGACCACAGCATTGGCCGGTTCCTACGTGGCAGCAACATCTTTGGGTGGTTTGAGTGGTCGCCTTCTGGTCGTCCCGGTCGCCGATCACCTCGGATGGCGCCCGGCACTGGCGATCCTCGGCGTCGGTCTGGCGATCCTGATGACCATCCTGATCGTGCTGCTACCCACCGGGCGGGGCCGGCGAGCGCTCGTCCCGTCCGCAGGGATCCTTGCCATCCACCTGCGGGATACCCGCCTGCTGGCATTGTTCGGCATCGGCGCGCTACTCGTCGGTGGCATGGTAGCCGTCTTCAACTACCTCCCCTTCCGCCTCGAGGCCGCTCCGTACCACCTCGCGCCGACAGTGGTGTCGCTGATCTTTCTCGCCTACCTGGCGGGCACGGCGGGTTCTCGCGCCGCCGGCTGGATGGTGGGCCAGCTCGGTCACCGAACCGTGCTCATGCTGGCCTGCACCTTCATGGCAGGCGGGACGGTGCTCAGCGTCGCCGGACCGCTGGTCCTGATCCTCCTCGGCGTGGCCGCGATCACCGCCGGGCTCTTCGTCGGCCATGCCGTCGCATCCGGCATGGTCGGCGCCCACGCGAAAACGGGTCGCGCACAGGCAACGGCGCTGTACAACGTCTCCTACTACGCCGGATCCAGCCTGTTCGGCTGGGTCGGAGGAATCGCCTGGGCGAGCGGACAATGGCTCTACGTGGCCGCCCTGGTCCTCGTGCTGACGGCGCTCGCCCTCGTCCTCGCGCTCCTCCCATCGACAACCGCACGTCGCGTCGTCGCCGTCGAGTCCTACTGAAGCGGGAGTTGGGATCTGTCCGGCAGGCCGGAGCCCGTGTCCGGGTGGGGGCCTGCTGTAATGGGGACAGGACAGAGGGGAGGGTCTGATGAGTGGAATGTTCCTACTCGGTGCGGTGTTGGCCGGCAGTGGAGGTGTTCTGGGGTTGGCAGTCGCACTGTTCGGAGGTGCGGAACCAAGCCGCCTTCGCCTATGTGCGTTGGACGGCCACACCGAAGCCTGTGATGCGCCTCGGGCTTGACCCGAGAGTCGGTCGGGTCGTCGGCCGTCTGGCGCGAAATGCGTGAAGATCAGCTGCGACGGCGGGCAATGTGCAGGACCGCGCCGAAGTGCCGCCGGATGCGGTGATCGGGCCGCTCGGCGATTCGGCGACGAATCTCGCTGTACAGCCGTTCCCGTTGCCACTTCGCCATGGCGATGTGACCGGAGAAGGTGTCGAGAAGGTCGAGGTAGCCGTCCACGTCGTAGCTGACTTCCCAGTCGAAGTGACGGACCACGACATTGTCGAAGAGTCCGCACTCCCACATTTCGGCCCGATGATCGGCGAGTTCACCCGGGCGCGGCCACGTCGCGGCATCTGGGAGACCTTCGCCGATCTCCTCGTAGACGGGCTGAATGTCACGAAAGATCGGGTCCCCACCTTCCGGGAACACGTGTTGTGCACCCCAGAAAGCCAGATGTCCTTCGGGTCGAATGAGGCTGGCCGCCTTGATGTATCGCGTCGAGGGATCGATCCAGTGCCAGGAGGTTGCCGCGAACACGAGGTCGTAGGTCACGCCTGGCGCAGGCCTCCATTGCTCGAAATCGGCGCAGACCACCTCGGCGTGAGGGAACGGCGCTACATTCTCACGCGCGATCGCTGCCAGGTCATGCCCGAGTTCGACCGACGTGATGGTGAAGCCCCGCCGCGCGAGCTCGACGGTGGCCTTGCCCGTACCTCCTCCGATCTCCAGTAGCGAGTCACCTAGGCGCAGTCGGGACGTGAGGACGAGTTCGTCGTAGAGCGCTGACGGATAGCCGGGCCGTGCGGCGTGGTACTTCCCGGCGGCCAACTCGAAGGTGCTCCGAAGCGTACGGCGATCCGTTGTCATGATTCGATCATCTCTGCTCCTCTGCAGATCGATCCAGTTCTATCGGCGATTCGTGGGCCTATCGCACCGTCTACCAGCGCTTTGACGCGCTAACCATCAGTGACAGCGACCCCACACAGAGAGGAAGATCAAACAGACCGGTCTCCAGTCTTCTGGCCCTTCATCGCCTGAGGAGCGTGACGAGGTCGGTCGAATCCGATCCAGCCACCACCAAAGGGATGATCACCATGCCGGTTGTCGAGCAGTCCGTCGTCATTGCCCGTCCAGCGTCGGAAGTGTGGAGTTTTGTCACCGTTGCGGAGAACTGGCCGTCGTGGGAGGCGTCCACCGTTGAATGCGAGCAGCTCACCGACGGGGAACTCGGGGTGGGCACCCGGTGGCGCGGGGTAACCCGCATTCTGGGTAGGCGGCTCGACTGGGTCACCGAATTCGTCGAGTACGAGCCGTTGAAGGTGGCTGCGTCCAGGTCGGTGGAGAGCAAGATCGCCTTCACCGCGACGACAAGGCTCGAGGAAGTCGACGGCGGCACCCTGTTCACCTATCGGACCGACAGCGAAAGTGGCCTCGGAGGAATCTTCGGCAAGCTGGCTGACCCGATAGTCGCGAAGGCGTACTCACGCACGGTGCGAGCAAGCCTGGACAACCTCGCAGACCTGCTCACCATCGACAGCTGACCATGCGGGTCGGCTCTCATTCGGTCGTTCCTCGAGCAGCGATGAGTTTCCGTGTCTCGACGAGTCGTACCTTGCATACGATGTGGCCGACCGAAGGAGCGAGCTGTGGAAGATGTCTGGTCGATGGTGCACGCGGAGCGTGCGGCGCTGATCGACGACCTCGGGAGTCTCGACGCCGCGTTATGGGACGAGCCGTCGCTCTGCGGCGAGTGGACCGTGCACGACGTGGTCGCACACCTGGTCGACACGGCTCGGACGACGCGCCTCGGTTTCATGCTCGGCCTCGCCCGGGCGCGATTCGACTTCGACCGCCAGAACGCACGCGGCGTGGAACGCGAGCGTGGCGCCTCACCGCAGGAGACATTGGAGCGGCTTCGTCGGGCGGCGTCGCGCACGTCGACGCCTCCGGCACCCCTCGACAGCAGGCTCGTCGAGGAGATCGTCCACGGTGAGGACATCCGTCGGCCCTTGGGACTCACCCGCTCCTACCCGGCGGAGGCCGTCGACAGATCGCTCCGCCTCCAGACGCGCACCCCGGCGTCCTTCGGCGGCGCCAAAGAGCTTGTGTCCCGTGTCCGGCTGACGGCAGCGGACGCCGACGTGTCGATCGGCGACGGCCCCGAGGTGAGCGGCACCGCCCTTTCGCTTCTCCTGGCCGTCTCCGGTCGGAGAGTGGCGCTCGACGACCTCGACGGACCGGGCGTGGAGGTCCTCGCGGCGGCGATCTGACGATCCACCGTCCGGAAACCGGGCGACGGTCCACTGGCGGGCGTGATCTGGGCTCCGTATCCCGGGACCTGATCGGGGACCCGGTGACGTCGTCGTAGCAAGCCGGTCCGCGATTGTCGAGCAGGCGCGGCTCGTGTCGCCGGCCTGGATCGGCGGAGCCGTGTCGCCCTCGGGAACGATCAGCGACACATAGCGTTCGCCGAATAGCGTCTCGGGCAGCAACCGCGCCGTCGCGGTGGACGGAATCAGCTGCGCCTTGTCCGGCTGGATCGCGAGATGGCGATTTCATGCGTTCGTTGCACCATCGAGTAGTTCGTTTGACACAGGGAGGCGCCGCTAACTGACAGCGTCGACGAGGTAGGTGTTGAGAACTCGTGCAATGTCCGCCAACGCTCGCGGCGTGGTCATACGAATATGCGTGGCATCGATGGGATAATAGTCGATTGAGCCAGTTATATATGGTTGCCAGCAACTTTCGGCAACCTCCTGGGTCATCTCGCCAGCTGCGGCGGCGAAGAAAAGCATGTCTCCGTCGAACACGGCGGGGTGGTAGTCGGCGACCAACCGTGGCGCGTCATTGAAGGATTCGACGATCCGCTTCACGTGTGATGGCTGGAGAAACTCGAATGCTCCGGTTCGCAGATGAATCAGTTCGGTCGCTTGTTCAGCCGACATGGTTTCCCCCGCGGCATCGAAGTCTTCGGCACCGAATCCAAACAGATCGGCTAGCTCGACCAGGATGTCTTCAACAGTGAATTCCTGGTTTGCAGTCGATTCCGCTTCGCGGAACCGGCTGTCCAGTATCGCCAGCATCGAGACCTGCTTCCCGAGAAGGCGAAGTCGTGTGGCTACGGCGTGGGCAATAACTCCGCCCAAGGACCAGCCGAGCAGGTGATATGGCCCATCTGGTTGCACGGCCTGGATCTCCCGGACGTAGTGCTCCGCCAACTGTTCGATCGAACGGGGATGCGGGTCGTCTTCGACGAGTTCGGGGGATTGCAGCCCGTAGATTCGCCGTCTCGGTTCGGTGTATCGAGCCAAACCTGCGTAGCACCAGGCCAATCCGCTAGCCGGGTGTATGCAAAAGATCGGGTCGGAATCGCCAGCTGATGTGATCGGGAACAGGACATCGAATGCCGAAGGTCCGGTCGGCACAATAGGTGTCGACCCGTCGGAGACCGCCTCGACTCTACTGGCGATCGCTTCCACCGTGGCGCCAGTGAAGAGCCATGTTACTTGCATCTCGACGTCGAGAGCCTCGCGCAGCCGCGCACTGACCTTTGTGGCGAGCAGCGAGTTGCCGCCCAGGGTGAAGAAGTCGTCGTCGAGTCCGACGCGGTCGTGGCCGAGGACGTCGGTGAAGACGTCGGCGATGGTCTGTTCGGTGGGGGTGACCGGTGGTCGGAACTGCCGCTTCAACGGTGCTGGTGCGGGGAGTGCTCGCCGGTCGATCTTGCCGTTGGTGGTCAGGGGTAGTGCGTCGAGGATGGTGATGGGGGTGGGCACCATGTAGTCGGGGAGGTGGTCGGCGGCGAAGGTGTGGATCGTGGTGGGG
>NZ_JASHKU010000051.1:0-23480 GCF_030056875.1 Rhodococcus sp. IEGM 1351
ACGCCGGTCATTGGTACGAGATCCGGCTCGTACACCATCATCGTGGACGTAACCCTGCTTCATCAAATCCCAGTGGAGTATCAATAGTTCGGTAGCAGAACTTGCAATGTAGATTGCAGTCCGACCAGCACTCCCAGTGAAGCTTCGAGAGACCGATCCGCTTGAACGCATCGCGACATTCATCGAGTCTTTCCGCAGCGGTATCTTCTTCGCAGACAGCACAGTTCACCCCAGACGAGCTGTTCATCGTCTCAATCGATCCGCTATGACCGCTACTGCATGAGGAACTTGAGGCAGATAGTTCGACACCAAGCCCGCGGCAACGCCACCTGTAAAAGCAACGAAGACTGATGTTGGATCTGCAAAGATTACGGCAGCAGCAAACGCTAGTGCAACAAGAAGCGGAAGCCACGCTTTTTGGAAGAGACTTATCAGAAAGCCAAATGGTCCCGGGTCGCGTGCCCGACGCCACGCATCTTCAAAAAGCTGTTGAAATGCAAGCGCAAGGTTCGAACTTGAGTCCGACCGCACCTCGACCATCACGCCCTGGGTGCTCCGCTGCGAGACAGGATCGTAGATGTCAAGCCTTACCGTTCGGCCGTCGATGCATGCGCTGCTCGCAAACCATAAATCAGATTCACGACCTGTTAGTCTAACGTGAAAGTTGTCAATACCCCTAGCGTTTTGTCGCCAACCTTCGATTCGATTTTTCGCCTCGTCCCTCACTGCGTTGCCCCTAATCTTAGCTGCGAGGCGCGGTGTTGCGAGCAGTAGGCGAACCTCAACTCCTGTCCTCGCGACCGCCTGCATATCTGCCACTTGTGCGAGTCTGGGTGTCGTGTTGATCATCGGAAGGAGGATTTCGTGGGTTGCACTTCTAATTTTCGCCCCGAAGGACTCATATACACCGGGGGAATGCATTCGTCCGAGAACCGCGACAGCCGGCTGGTTCTGTTCTCTTTGCGCTTCCAAGTCGCGCTCGAATGCCGGGTCACCAAGGAATGATGCCAGCCTCGCAGGGAAGTCTGGTGGCGAGGTTAGGTGCACTATTGAATCCGCAGCTGGAACCTCGACTATCCACCCTCGCCGTCGGGCGCTCGCTAGGGCGGACTCGGCAATTCCCGGCGCGGATAGTCCAGAATACTGTCTGACCAGGTCGATCGTTTCTGACTCTGGCCGCGCATGGCCTCGCGTGTACATTGCAATGGCAACGAGTGCTTGCGCGTTCTCTACGCCGGCCGCGGCCAAGCGGTCTGCCAGCTCTGCCTCTCGCGCGGTTATAGCGCCCGCCGAAACCATAGACGCACCCCCTCTCCTTAGCCTCGCCTAGGCATCGCCGCGGCATGGAATGGCTCGGGGATCTGAGTTGCCCCGGACGTCAAGTTATCAGCCATTTGAATTGGCGATGGTGAGGTCGAACGAAGGGAGGGAGCATCTTGGCCGGCGAATCCATCCCAGACAAAGAACTCGGGCGCGGCACCGACACCCTTTTCCGGCCGGTGTCTACCTGCGTCCGTAGAGGCGTGCATCCTGTCTACTTGGTTGTCCGTCGCCGATGCCCGGAGGCCGCTGTCCCAGAATCGTTCGTTACTGGGGGCACCGGACTGTGAGACACCGGAGGGGATCGGAGAGTGGGTCACGTTGGGGTCGGTGTTTGGGCTCGACTGTGGGCTGATCGCCCATGACAGTGCGGCATTACGAGAACGCTCGAACGGCTTTCCGTGATCTCGTCCATCAGACCGAAGTCGGCGATTTGACAGGCCGAGTTGGGCAGGGTCTGCGAGGTCGCACGGAACCTCACCGCGGTGGCCGCGGAGTGAGCGGATGGCGGTGAATGTGCTCACGCTGGTCATCCAGGTGGTCATCGGTGCGCTGACGGTGTCGGGAAGCTACGTCGCGGCCCGTCGTGGTGCGCGGGAAGCCGAGGTCCGCTCGCGGCGTAAGGAGGTGGTGGCGCCGGTTCATCTGGGCCGCTGATGCGAGCAGCGACGCCGACGCAGCGTGTCGGCAGGCGGGGGACATCGGCAGGCGGGGACATCGGCAGGCGGGGGACGTCGGCAGGCGGGGGAAGCGGTAATAGACCACCTGTATAGCAGCGCCCGGGTTTTTGCTCAGCCCGACCGATCCGGAACATGGTCGGTGCCGCCAGTCCCGGTGCAGCGCTGTGCAACACCGACAACGCTGCACCATCCCCAGCCACACGAGAACAGCCGACGAGGAATCCTCGGCCAGCGCCACCGCGAACGCCACCACCGTCACCACCGCGGCGGAAACCCCGACCAACGCGTAGAACGCCCCTCCATTTCCCAGGTCGGCCGCCCGCGCGTATCCGGCATAGCCGCTAGATGAGAAGAGCCCGAGATCCTCCTCGCCCTGGGTACGCACCCTTCGATCTACGACCAGCCAGACGCGGAATCGCCTACCATTGAGCCGACGAATGGCCTCACGTCCGTGCGCCTGGTTGTTCCATCGAAGCAATCGTCAAGGAGCTTAGTCATGGCGTTTGAGATCGGGAGTATCGTCGCTACGCCTCTCAACCCACGCCGCGGTGAATCAACCAAGTTCGAGGTCTTCGATCCGCAGGGCCAGGCCCTCGAAGGACGTGCCGATGTGCGGGTTACGCTCAACGGTGTGCCGGGCGCGTTGCAGTGGCTGCAGTTTGTCACGAGTGGTCGCCACACCGTCGTCGCGCAGGCTATCAGCGGCAGCACCCGCGACCAAAAAACCATCACGGTCATCGTCGGCACCGCGACAGTTGCTTTCAAGCCAACCGCGACGGTTGGTGACAACGCACAGCTTGCTCTAATGCGACTGACGCAGTCGCAGACCAATCCTTACGTCGCGACGTTCACGCTCGGCGCGGAGTTTGGTCACGGCGCGATGGAGCCGTCCCGGATCTACCGCATCCGCGACCGCCAGCTAACCGTGATCGCGAGTCCATCGCCTGTTCGACGCCTGACATCGACTGAACGCAGCGCTGCACTCCGTCGCATCCGCGTCACATCGCCGATGATGAGGAGCCCGCTCGGGCGAGAGCTGGCGGAGGCCTCGACCGCGCGCGATGCGCTGTCCGACCACGTTGGAATCCGCACAAGGACCGGCCGTCGCGTCGAAACCAACATCCCCGACCTACGCTCGGAGTTGATGGACTCGGTGCTGGACCGAGTGCGTGAAAGCATTAGAGCGCGCTATCAGTGGACGTTCGGCGACGGGACGACCGCCGTCACCAATGTTCCGTACGTCACCCACGACTACTTTCACCAGATGCGGCGGCACACCGCCGACCCCGCTCGCTTCCACGTCACATGCAAGGTCGATCACGAAGGCATCGAGGTTAAGCGGACACTTAACCTGGTGTCGGCATATGGACTGTGCAAGTCGCGCGGCGTTATCGTTCCGCACATTACGTCCGACATCTACGCACACAAATCGTACATCTGGTTCACGGCGTCGATGACCATATACAACGTCGAGGCCACTCCGCTAACGCTCAGCCGTCAGGCGATCGTGCCAATGTCGGAATCGCCAACCGCCAGCTCAGCGCCGACCAGATTCGGAAGGCTCAGCACGCCTATCGTGTTGGCACCGAATTCGTCGACGGTGATCTCGTTGTCGACGCGGATCGGCGCGTCTGTACCCACGGAGGCAGCCGGCTTCACCGTGTACTACGCGGGCACCGCGGTGGACGGCACCCCTGTGCGCGTTAGCTCTATTTTCGAGGTGCCGTTCGCCGAGCGTAGCGAGACCTCGCTGCCGAACTGGGGGACGCTGGTCGCAGCCTGGCCGTGGGAGGAAGTGATCGCCGAGATCGAGGCAGGGAGAGGGGAGCTTAGGCCGCGAACCCTTGCACCGCAGGACGTTCAGGTCGACATGTTGACCGGCACGATCGCTATCACCTGGAGCGGCCTGCGCGATGTTGCTGGCATGCGCTGGAGCCGCGCGGCGACCGATCGCGTTCTAGCCTCGCGATTGGCCCCAGCGTATCGCCGCAACCTCCCGGTCGACGAGCCGCCGCTCAGAGCCCCGAGGACCGCTAGCGCGTCAGCAAGCGTGCGCGGACTGCACGACTTCGGAGCACTGCCGCCTCGTACGCCGGGCGTTGCGGCTTTTCCTGGTGTTGTTGCGCGGCTACCTGGTCTGGTTGCACGCCTTCCTGGTCTCGTCGCGGCGCTACCCGGTCTCATTACGGGTCGTCTTACGAGGTCGATCAAGGAAGGCGAGTTCTGCGACCCCGACAATCTCACCGAGGCCGACCTCGCGACCGCAGAGTCCAAGCAGCTCGTATGTCAGCTTAGGGGCGACGTCGCTACCGTGACGATGCCTGGCCGGTTCATGAATGCGCGTAAGGGCGACGTGATCCTGTCACCGGGCGGCACTGGCCTGATCGGCAATTTATTGCGTACGGTCACCCCCGGTCAGATGTACAGTCACTCCGGCATCATGACGCGCAACTACGACGAGCTGACGCATTCGACCGCGAGCGAGGAGCTACTCCTTGAGTACTTCAAGAACCCGGGGCCGGCTTTCGTCCTGCTAAAGACGGCGATCAAGTACATGTGGCCTGGTGTCGTCAAGCAGCCGATCGAGGCGGCGGTCAACGGGGAGAACTATACCGATCCAGTGACCGGAGAGACCTACTCGATTGCGTCGTTCTCGGCGCACGCGGTCGGCGTGACCCATAACGGCCAGTTCGTGATGGTGCCGCCGCTGGTCGTCAAGCCCGATCCCTTGCAGGAGACCGCCGAAGTCCGCGCCAAGCTGCACGATATCGCCGATGCCGCAAGCGCAAAGGGCTACCGCCCCGGTGGCACACCAAAGAGCCACTACCGGCTGTTCTGCTACACCGATCCGACGATCGGGCAAACTGCTACGGCGCCCTCCAGCGCGGGGTGGGCGGCGGGAACAGTCCCGTCGGTGTGCTCGTCGCTGATATGGATGTCGGCCAAGTCGAAAAAAGTCCATCTCGAGACGGATCAGGACACAGTATTTCCCAGCGACCTTGAGCAGAAAGACATCGACGCAGGCGCTTTCGTCAATCCCGGCACGCCCGACGGCCTATACACCTACACGGCGGACGAACGGCAAGCGGCCGGCCAATGGTTGTACGACACGATTTACAGCGAGGTCTACGATGAGGCCGGTTGGGCCGGCGAGTTTATAACGGACGCCGCCGACAACAGAGCAACTCTGCTATGCAACACATTCGCCAACGACGACCCAGATACAGACTCGGAAGCCTGGCGCAACCTGAAAGATGCCAACGCAGTCAGTCCCGACAACATCCTCTGGTGGGATGGACCGTCCGAAGGCGGCCTGTACGGCTACGCGGAGCCGCTGATCTATCGTGAGCCACGGAAAGAGCCGTATCCCATCAACGTCTGGACGAAAGTCGTCACGCGCGGAGCCATCACCGGCACCGTGAGGGCGAATGGGGCGCCCATTTCGGGCGGCAACGTCCGCGTGTACGAGGGCAAGGATGACATCACCGAGGCGAGCGGCAAGTACAAGCTCGGCGACGTGCCATTTGGCAAATACAACCTCGTCGCGTCTAAGGTGATCGACGGCATTTACTACTCCACCAGCAAGGTTATCAACCTCACTGCCGAGAACATGATCGTAAATCTCGAGCTGCAACCGCCGGCCGACGCCTTCCGCCTCGCTGCGGTGTACTTTGACTTCTGGGGCAAGGACTTCGAATATTACGAGTCCAACGTGTACACCGATCCCGGTGCCGAGCTGGTCATGATCGAGCTGGGACCGGATCGTCTCATGAACTCGTTCAAACGCGAATACAAATGGGGCGGGGAGTTGCGTGCGGAGTACAAGTTCACGCTTAAATTGCTGGTCGGCAACGTGGTCGACGTCCAGATCGACTGCAAACTCTACGAAGGCACCGACGACAGTACCGACGATCTCGACGGCAGGGGCAGCCTGTCATTCCAGGTACCGATGAATGAGACCGGCGGCGGCACACTAAGCGTCCTAAACACCGCTGAGAACGAAGGGGATAGGGCAGTTCTGACCGTTTCAGTTAAGAACGAGCGGAACAACAACTGATCGCTTCGTTAGCCAGAGCTTGTAAGCGACCTGCGTCGCTGGAAAGCCCACCGTTTAGTGGGTCTATGCGCTCGCCGCCTTCGGGAGCGACGATCCCACCCGGGATGACGGCGACGACCCCGCCGAAATCGCTCGGGAAGCCACCCGCATCGAGACAGCCCTGCGCGAAGTCGACTGGTTCGCGCTCGGCTGGTAGCACCGCCGGTTCCGCGACAGAAACCAGAAGCCCGATACGCTCACGCCCCGAAAGGTCGGCGGCGCTCGTGTGGATCCTCTCCCCAGAGGCCGCACACGACGCCGAGACCCAGGATCGCGCCGGGGCACAGCACTGCCAGCACCCGTCCTGCACGTACCTGACCTCGACCTCTCTGGTCCTGGGCACGCATCCAGTGTTGTCCCGGGTGACACGAAACCTGGAAAGTGACACGCGAGTGACATGAAATTTGGAAAGTGACACGGTTTTGCGGAACCTACAGACGACCTTCCGGGCAACCTGCGACGGTGGCGGTTCCGTGTCACTTCTGGTTTGTGCGCGGTTGGTGACGAGAATTCCGCTTCCCGCACCGTCTCCCGGAAAACCCCACCTCAGCGCGTTTTTCGTGTCGAAAACGTGTCGGAGGGTGCCGATAGCCTGCCCCACATGACGATCGACCAGGGCCTACGTCCCCGCAAGCTGCCCGCGGCTGCTGTTACCGACGACGCCGCGGTGTTTCCGGATCTGCCGGAGGCGGCGGCGGCGCGGATCGGGCGATCGATAGCCGAGTCCCGGTCCGAGGGCACCCGCCGCACCTACGCTTCGGCGTGGCGACGGTTCGAGCACTGGTGCATTACCCAGGGGCACACCCCGTTACCGGCGCACCCGGCGACGGTGGCCGCCTACCTCGTCGACGCCGCCGACACCATCGGCCCCGACGGTATCCGGGTGTACGCGCCGGCCACCCTGACCAAATGGGTGGCCGCGATCGCCTATCACCACCACCGCACCGGCCGCGAGTCCCCGACCGGGCAGGAGATAGTGCGCGCCACCCTGTCCGGGATCCGCCGTGACTACGCCGCAGTGGGGGACCGGCCCCGCACCCCGCGGGCCGCCCTGCTGACCACGGACATCGTCACCATCACCGCCGCCGCCCGGCACACGGTGGACGGGTGGGCACACGCGGTACTCGAACGCCGCGACAGCGCGCTGATCCTGATGGGATTCGCCGGCGCGTTCCGTCGCAGCGAACTGGTCGGCCTGGACGGCGCCGACGTGAGCGTGCACCGGCACGACGGCGTGCACGTGCAGTTGCGCCGGTCGAAAACCGATCAGGAAGGCACAGGGACCGTGCGGGCGCTGCCGTTCACCGACCGCCACGACAGTTGCCCGCCCTGCGCGTACGTCCGGTGGGCGCAGGTCGTGGCCGCGTTCGACACCCGAGGCCGCCCCGGCGTGATCCGGCTCCTCACCACCGCCGAACCGTTCGAGACGCACGTATGCCGGGGCACGGTCCCACGCACCACAGCGCGGGCGCCGCTGTTCCGGTCGATCCGTAAGAACGGCAACCTGTCCGAGACCGCGCTGTCCGGGGCGGCAGTGCACAAGGCGATCCGTCGCCGCGCCGAACAAGCCGGGTACGACGCCGCCCTGGTGAGCCAGCTCGGGGCACACTCGCTGCGGGCAGGTTTCGTCACCCAGGCCTTCCGCAACGGCGCCGACGCGCACGCGATCATGCGTCAGACCGGGCACACCACACCGGAAATGGTCGAAGTGTATGCCCGGGAACGCACCCCGCTGGTCGGGAACGCCGTCACCGTCCTCGGGCTGTAACCGTGTACGCCACCACACCCGGCATTGGTGCTGCATCACTGCGCCTCGCTGTCCGGGATCGGCACGTCTGGGCGCTGTTCACGGACTGGTGCGCCGCGACCGACCAACCACCGATCCCCGCCACACCGCATCAGCTGGCTCGCTTCCTGCACGACAACCCCGCCGCGCCGGCCACCCAACGACGTCGGGTCAGCGTCATCAACACCGTCCACCGCAGGCAGGGACACCCGGCACCCGGCACGGATGAAGCGATCCGCCGTGCCCTCAACGCCACGAGAGCCGCCCGGCTGAAGCGCAGATCAGCTCTCGTCGCCGAACGGCTTACGCAGATTCCTGTCGCCGGGTGGCCGGTCGGACTATTCGGCCGCCGTGATGCCCTCATCCTTGCCCTGGCCGCGTCGGGCATGGGTTTCGAGCAAATCGCCCGGCTGCGCCGCCGGGACATCACCGCCCCAGACGATCGCAGTGCACCCCTACTGCTGAGCGTCGATCGCGAACCAATCGACCTGCCCGAATCACCCGAGATACCCATAGTCTCGATCTACCGGGAGTGGACCGAGGTCCTGGGATTTCTCGACCAGAACCACGGCACTCGCACAGTCGCCCGGCACTTCGAAGCCGGCCGCGACCTCGCCGGCTTCGACGCCGCCTACCGCACCGACGACAGACCGCTGCTGACCCCGATCAACCGCTGGGGTCACACTCCGCTCGCCCCGGCGCCGTTGACCGCACGCGCGATCACCGCCATTACCCAGGCCCACCTGTCCGGAAAAGCACCAGCACACACCCTTCCGCCACGAAGGTCGCGGCCGGACACGGCGCCAGACATGCACTCGATCGACGGGGACCCTGTCCTCGATCCGCACTACTACGAACGGGGGATCGAGGCCCGCCGCAGCGCCCACCGGGACTTGACCGACGTCACCGACCTTCTCGACGACATCGAAGACCGCGCCGACCAGCTGTTGGCCGAGCTGGCTTCCATCCTTGACGGCGTCACCTGAGCACCCCCTGCCGCTCAACCGATCGATATCCTGTGGTCGACGGACCAGAGGAAGCCCTGACCCGAACGGACGATCCGCATGGACATCAATGAGCGGTTCTACGACGACAGCAACTTTCTGCCGATCGGATCGCCCATGCCAGCCCCCGCGGAGCGTTGTTCCGTAGTCGGCGCCCAGCACCACCGGTGTACTACTCAACCAGCTGAAACTGGGAAGCGCCGACCGCACGACGCAATCAACCGCCATCGCCGAGTGGCTCCGCGATCACACGCCGTCGGCCGGCCTCATCCGCAGCTTCCGCCGTCGCGGTTTCGGCGATCTCGTCGACGGAGGGAAGGACCCGCAACCATGAGGCGAACGGGCGATCGCGAGCCGCTCCCGTTGCGCAACAAGATGTTTCCGAGCCAACTCGAGAAGATGTGGCCATCAAGGGCTCATACGCTTGACGGAGACCCCCAACGAAGGCGGAAGCGATGGACGATCACTTTTTGGACAGCTACGAGTTCGACCGTTACCACGATCAATTCCAACGGGACCTCGAGATCCACAGTCTGAACATGAAACTTCACGTGTCCGAGGAAGGGCACTGGCTCGATAAAGGCCGGAAGATCCTGCCCTGGAACGCAACCTTCTCTGTGCTCGGGGGTATTTTTCTGATCATCCAGCTCTGCAACTGGGGTGAAGGAGCGTGGTGGCTGTTCGGTATCATCTGCTCGGCGATCTCGTATGTGTTCGCGTTCATGCATCTCCGGGTCATGAAGAAGGCCGGGGCGGCGAGTGATGCGTTCCGTGCTCTTGAGCCTCCTGCGAGCTTGCGTGCGTTGACGGCCGCGATCGATGCACAGATCGAGGAAGAGGACAGGGTCGCTGCCGAGGCGAGAAGGGCGAGGCGATGGTGGCGCCGGTGAGGTCACGGGCTTCGGTGGTCGACCATGCCGTTCTCGAATGTGCGGGTATGCCAAGGCCAAAACGAACCCGGAAGCTGAGTGCCAGAAGGGAGAAGCCGGTTTCCGCTGGATGGCGCTTGCTGACTCGAGGCAGTGCCGCACGGATTGGTGACCGATGGGTACAACTGCCAGCCCTGAACGTGGAGGAGCCAGCGATGCTGGAGGTGGAGGTAGTCGAACGTGGTACGCGCAAGGGGAATGGTCCATCGTTGCTCTTCGTCCACGGTGCGTGGCACGCCGCTTGCGGAATCAGTGGCAGCGCGTGCAAGCAGCGCCGGTTGCATCGATCGCAAGTGGGCAAACGCGGCACTCTGGGCAGATGTATCGGTTAGCTGAGGTACGGGCCCAGCAGGGCGAAGACAATGCATCCTGCCCAAAGATGCGCTCCACCCACCCCGGCCCTTTGATCTCCGGGTTTAGCAGTTGCTGTTCAGGCTCGATCATGGGGATCCTGGCCTGACAACTACCGCAACGCTCATGTCCCCATCGAGCCCCGCAGGATTGGCATTCGATCATGAACACGTCATCGGCACGATGAAGTCGGCGTGCCTCCGAAGCCGCAAAGCACACCGGGCAGCTCAGCAGGGGTAAAAGGAATGTCGTTGCAAGGTCAATCGAATTGATGACTTGCGAGATGTGGTCGCCGAAGTCTCTCTGCCATCCGGTGCCACGAGCTGCAACAGCAAGGTTTCGTACGACAGCCATGAGTCGCGTCTGCTCGGAGGTCACAAGTGGACGCCTGAGTTTCAGCGTGTTGCCAGTTCGATGGAACAGGGGTGAAAGTTTCGGCTCGTCGATACCAGAGGATTCGAGGTGGTCTACCAGCCGGAGGGGCATCGGCTGATCGCCCAAGGTAAGCGGCGGGGGGTAAGCCAGCAGCGGCGGAACTCGCACCGCGAGAGCAACACCTCTCGCGACACGCTCCAAACTTGTTGTTTCGAGGGGCGATACCGGCACACCGGTCAGCAGATACCCGCGCCCCAGAGAGTCGTCCTTGGCCGAAGCCATCGCTCCGGCAACCATCCGGTCGGGGTTACTGCGAACGTCGGTAGACGATGCGAGGAAGACGACTATTGTCGGGCGGTCAGCCGCAGCTTGCAAGTCGCGCCATCTCTGACCGATTGCAACATGGTCATCTTGAGGACCCACCACGTCAAGAAGCGGAACGATCCGGATGGTCGAATCATGGCAGCCGATCGTGAGAACCCCATCGGTTCCGCGGATCAGGTTCGCCTCCCCCCAGATTCCTTCCAGTTCAACACCTTCACCCAACATCGGCAGCGAGCCTGATCGTGACGTGAACCCAAGGCCGCCAAGAGCACGAACTACGAGACCGAGCACATAGTGGTCGAATGCCGTATGGCGACGTGCCAGGCGATCTCGTCTCGCGTCAGGTGTCTCCGACGCGATCTCGGGCCGCTCGTAGGTGGCCCACACGTCTCCTGCGGCACGGTAGTGGCGATCGTTGTTGATGACGTTTGTTCGTCTCAAACTGCGGTGACCGGTCACCTTACCTAGAAGGAGCCGGGAAAGGGTGCTGCCCCTTAGCGACTGGACCCAAGCGGCGAGCTTATCCAGGGATTCAAGGGTTTTTGCGGCGCGGAGGTGTGATGCTGCAGCTTTCAGCGCGTCGTCGCCCCAGAACGAGTACAGTCGCTGAGTCCGGTGGTAGGTTCCGACGTGCTGAGCCTGGTTCAGGTCTGAGAGATCGGATAGGAGTCTGCGAAGCTTGCGGATTCTCGCCAGCAGCGCGGACGACAGGATTGGGTGAACCAACTCCGCAACCATGCGATTCTCGTAGAGGTTGGCATCTTCGACACGAGTGACTGCCAACGCACGCCGAGGCACTGGACCGGCAAGGCTTCTGCCCGCCCAGTCCTCGGTGTGCGCCGCGAGCCGTTCGAGCGAGCGACGGGCAGGCCGCTTCACTCGCGAGACGGGAAGAAGTTCAGATCGCTCGCCGAGCCGAGTGATGAATCGCTCCGTGATGTGGGCGATCGATGGCAGTCGTTCGATGAGGAGCTTCTCGCGTTCCTCGAGGTCGATCGTGTCCTCGTCGTGATCGGCAAGCAGCGGGGCGCCGAGAAGTGCTGCCCAGGAGCCGGAGGTGACTGCCTCAAACAGCGATTGGCTCAGGGAGCTGAGGGCGTCGAGATCATCCGATGTTGCCGAATCCCGCGACCGACTTCCGGTGGCGGGATCGAGTAGCGGACCCACCCCGGAAGCCCATCGGCCGGACCACCCCGTCCGCTGCGGCGACGGCAGCCCCGAGACGCGATCTCGCTCGGGGCTCACGACCCGAACCCTCCCCGGAGCTTATTCGACTCACTACGAAGCGCTTCGAGTGTCTTGCTCGGGCGAGAGTGGGACTGCAACTGATCCCAGTGGAGTTCGATGTTACCGGCGAGGGCATCAAGGTCCTCCGGGCGCACGCCAAATCGGTCTTCCAGTTTGCGCACCAGTTTCGTTGCCACCAAGTGGTCCACGGCCTCCGTCAGATCACCTCCACCAGCAAGTACCACAGGCACGAACCGATCGATTTGGCGCTCCAGTCGGTTACCCCAGCCGACGCCGAACTTCTCGAATTCCTCCCGCAGGCCAGACCTGAGGAAGTCCTTTACTTGGGCCACATCTTTGGTGTGGTTGCGTGTTGCTGCCATGAAGGCTTCGTCGAGAAGTTCGAACGAAACGGGGTCTGCTGCTCTGCCTGGGTTCGAGGCTTGGAATGGAACGTGCATCGACGGGAGCACCTGGACGTGTGCTCGGTCGTACGTTTTGTCGGCGAAGGCAACGGTGGTCTCGTCGTGGTTTGCGGTTCCCACAAACCAAACGTTCTTCGGTAATGGAAGCCGTGACCCTTCAAACATCTTGGGCAAATGGGGAATCTGGCTGGTCAGGAGATCCAGATAGCCCTGCGCCGTCGACGAATTCTCGAGTAGTGACAGCATGACGCTGAAGTACTGCTCGGGATGGGCAAGATTCATTTCGTCCAGCACGACGACCATCGGGCGATCCGCATTCGCAGGCAGCAAGGCTCGGTACAAGGCCTTGGTGAACTCGCTTTCCGCGAAGCGTTTCTCGAATGCATTGTAGTAGCCGAACAGGTCATCCTTGTCTCGCCACCCGGCTTGGACTTCGACGATCTGCACGGCAGCGTCGCCGGCTAGCGCCTTGAAGAACTCGCGGGGCAGACTTGTCTTGCCTGTTCCCGAGATGCCTTGTAGCAGGTGAAGCCTGCTGGAAGCGAGGCCTGCAAGAAACAGGCGGACGTCCGACTCGGAGTAGTAGAAGCTCGTCGTCGGATTCGCTGCCATCCGGTTGCGAAGTTCATTGACCAGATCGGCCAACGTGCCGAAGCTGCGACTAACGAGTTCGCGTGCGAGTGTGGCGTCCGCATCGTAGCCTGAGCAGGCAGGGAACGGATTTGTGGAACTCTCCTTGGCCTGAAGTTCCTCCCAATCGCTCTTCTGTTGAGCTATGGCTTGGCGGAGGGTCTCGCGTTGAGAGGCGAGCGCATCACGCTCGTCTCGCAGCACCTCAAGTTCGCCCACATTGACCAAGTAGCGGCGAAGTTGGGAATCGATCTGGTCATACCGACTCCGCCAGTGTGCGGCCTCACTCTCGGCGTCCGTGACGCGTAGCACCTTGCTGCGCAGATCAGATACTTCGTCCTCGGGAGGTCTGCGGGCCAGTTCATCCTTCTTGATCCGCAACTCTTCGGACAGCTCTTCGATCCGGCGCTTCATTCCATCGGGATCGTCGCCGAACCGTGCCAGCTCGTTGCGAAGCTGACGGACTTCGTTGTCCTTGCTAGCGGCGCGAGCGCTCGCCGCATGGAGCTGGGACTTGGTGTCTTCGAGATCATCTCGAACGAGGGTGACCTGGGTTTCTACTTGGCGCTGCACTACGGAATCGAGCGAGGATTCCTTTTTCTTCAAGAACTCTGTGGTGGAGGAAACCTCCACCTCCAGCGCCCGCACTTCGGCTTGCCGTTTTCGGAGGGATTCCCAGTCCGTGTCGAGCTGCGCTCGCTCGAGAGTTAGACGCTGGTGTTCGGCGGCGGTGGTCTCCACTGCTTTCGCCTTGAGTTCGGCGCCCCATGTCGCGGCGTCGATGAGCATCGTGTCAATCTTCTCCGAAACTTCCTTGGTGGTCGCTCTCAGCTCGTCGACGAATCCTGCCTTTGCGGCCAACCGCTGTGCTTGGAGGTCTTTCTCGGCGGCGGCCAGCTCAGCCTCGCGGATGGCAAGCCCGGATTCCTGTTCCTTGATCTCCAATCCTCTGGCTTCGAGCTCCGCCTCTTTTTCGGAGAGTTTCTCGCGAGCTCGCTTGTAGTTCTCGCCCTGCTGCTTGACTTGGTCGAAGAGATTCCTCACGCGGGTTGCCGTAACAGCGCTAGTTTCGGGTTCGACGGGAGGAACCTCATCGAGGACGTCGATGGGAACCTCCGGGAGCGCAGCGAGGCCCTGTTCGACCTCGTCGACCTTGCGAGCATTCGCCTCTTCGGTGCTCGGCCGGGTCACCAATACGGCGTCGCGCTTCGCAGCTGTGCGCTGAGGGCTCGCGCCCCGTCTAGCTTTCGCCTTGGACATGCCCGCCCTCTTCCCTGTTCAGCAGGAGTTGCCCCACGTTCACAATCTGTTGCGCCAGGTCCACCACCTCCTGCGAGGGGGAACCACTGCCGACGATGGAATCGTATCGAGCAGCTGCGACAGATAGTTCCCCGAGGCGTGGATCGCCTGAATATAGGCGAGTCGCCAGAAGTTCAAGCACCTTGCGCCGGCAGTCGGACCGAGGTCCCGCAGCCCATCGCTGTGCGATGGTTGGACTCAAGGTGAAGCGCTCAGCTACCGCCCTGCTCTGCTCGTCGGTCGGCGACTCGATCACGGCTGCAAGGCCAGACTGGTACCGGTACTCGTCCACCCAGCGACCCAGGATCAGGTCAATGAGGCCCGTCAGGCGTGCGGGGGACACGGTCCGGAACTCGCCAACACGGAGAAAGCCGAGCGTGTCAGAAAGTTCGACGAGCGCGAGCTCGAGTGGTGACCGCTGTGCTTTTTCAGCGCTGAGCGGCACACCTCTGGCCCACTTGGCGACCGACTCGTACCGATCGACTGCGGAGTTCAACAGTCTTCCCAGGCTCAGCTGCGGCGAGTCCTGCGTGGTGAGCACCGCAAGGCCGCTCTTGTCCTTGGTGGCCGGGCTGACGACCAAACAGGGTTCACCGGAACTGATCACGGCCGTCCGCTTCTGCGCATCATCGGACCAACTAAATCGGGCTAGTTCATTCGCAGTGGGCCGCAAGTCTCCCGTCTCATAGGTGTCGAGAAGCAGCGCATCGATCGGCGTCCTGCGACCGGCGGTTCCGGTGTTGAATCGCCCCCTGAAGGATCCCGAATATCGAATCTCTAGTGGTTCGATTTGCTCACCGGGTTCTGGCCACAACTCTCCCGTGGCCGCGTCTCGGTAGACCCACCCGACGGTCGACCTCAAGGCTACGATGCTCTGCCCAGACTTCGCCGCCTCCAACCTTTCACGGTCGGCAGTAGCAAGCAGGTGGCGAATCAAGTCCTCCGGAAGTTGCAGAAGGTCCGCGATTCTGGATGCATCTCGCTCGCCGGCCTGTCGAATGCGCAGGACAGTGTTCAAAATGATATCGGGTTCAATCCGCTCCTGGTCCTCAATGAAGACGCGCCATCGGGTTGCCGGAGTGAGCAGCGCATGTCGAAATTTCCCTGGCCACTCTCCTAGTAGATACGCCGGAAGCCTCGTGCTATCGCCGGAAGCCATCGGCGCCTCCGGTCAAGGCATGGAATGCGGCCAACGCGGGAACTGCCTCACTGCCCTTGTCAGAGGTCATGTGGCCGGCATCGCCAACGACGATGAGAAGCCTCTTCTGTCGACTCATCGCGACGTTCAAACGGTTGGGCAGGACCAGGAAGCCGAACGGGTTCGACCGGCGCGACCCCTGCTTGCTGGATCGTGTTGTCGAGAGGTAAACGACGTCGAACTCCCGACCCTGGAAAGCATCCACAGTGCCGATACGCACTCTTGGGAGACCTCTGGACGTGTAGAGCCATGGCGAGGCAGGGTTGATCACCCACTGGTTCTGGTTATTTTTGACCGCTAGTCCGGCGTCTGACATGCGCTGCCAAATCTGGTCGACTTGTCCGGAGTAGAAGGTGATGACCCCGAACGTCAGCTCTTCCGACTGCCGCAACGCATCGCCCAGCTCTTCCACGACGATCTGCGCCTCAGCGGGTCGACTGATGCTCGTTCCAGCGCGTTGTTCTGGTCCGGCCATGAACGGTACATCGATCCAACCGCAGGCGGCGTTGCCGTACTTGGCGAGACCGTGAGCGAACGACCCCGGCTGATTGATGCCGTTCTCCAGACACTCTCCAAACGGCTTGTAGAACTGGTCACTGATAAATCGGCCAAGAGTGGGGTGGGTACGGAACTGCCGATCGAGCGTGATGACTCGCTTGTTCCCATCTGTACGCTCAAGCTGCTGCAAGGTCGTGAAGAGTCGCTGGAACATGGACTGTCTGAGCGTGTCCTCGACAACGTTGGTGTCATGGCGCGCCGAAAGCTGCGGGAGCAGTGACTCATCCAACAGCTGTGGCAACTGCCGGTGGTCGCCGACGAGGATGATGCGATTCATCGCCAGGCTCATCGGGATCATCAAGTCGAGCGGGTTGGCCCTGGCGGCCTCGTCGAGGATTACGGTGTCGAAGAATCCCCTGTGGGTCTCACGCATGGCTCCGGAAGCGGACTGCTGACACGTTGCCGCGAGGGCTCGGGAATGCATCTGGAGCGATTTTCGTACGGCTCCGGGCTGGTGCGCGACCGCATCCCGGTAGTCCTCGACAGCGAGGTCGATGTCGCTGGTGGATCTGCGCACTTCCTTCTCCGTCGAGTCGATGGCACGTTTCAGGAGCGCTTCGACTTCGGGTCGGGTCGCCACGATGCTTGATGCCGCGCGGGCGTTCATCACCCTGTCGAGGAGCACCGATTTCACGATTGCCATGCGGGCGGACGCCGTGTGTGGATCTGCGGCGGTCGCCGCCTCGTCAAGCATGGATCGCTGGCGGTCGTCCAGTAGTTGCCTCACTTCGGTATTAAGAGCAGCGTCACGCGCTCGCTCCCTACCATCATCTTCGAAGCTCGCAGGCAACGCGCGAAGGCTGCGCGCCAATACCTCGACCTTCCGATGGCCTGCGGTTGACCCCCCGCCGCCCAACTCCCGCTCGACCTTTCTCGCTAGTCGCCTTGCCGTCCCGGAAACCGTGCTGTCCGTCAGTTGAGTGCTTGCCGCGAGCCAGACCAACAGATCGACCGTGCCCGGAACATCGAATGGTTGGGTCCGGTAGGCAATCAGTCTCTCGCGCAGTTGTCGCAACGTATGCAACAGCTCACTTGGCTTTTCACCCTGGTAGCGGTGTTCCAATCGCTGTTGGAGGTCAGCGGCCCATGCATGGAGGTATGCATCGTCTTCGGTGCCTCGATGCCGAGCGCCGATCTTGACCGGAGGAAGAGCTCCATCGTCTGCAGCCTGGATGAGGTTTTCGACGGCATCGTGTTGGTAGCTGGCAAAGAGAACTCGCTTGTTGCTCGCCAAGTGGCCCTTGCTGAGCTCCGCCAGTCGGGCTTGTATGGCTGCGATGACCCTGGTCTTGCCCGTGCCGGGTGGTCCCTGGATCAGAACCACGTCCTGAGAGTTGATGGCGAGATCGATTGCTTCGACCTGCGCTGGTGTGGGTTCGCCCCCAAGCAAAGCTCGCGCCCGCGCCGACAGCGGCTCGTGACGTTGAATTCTGCCGACAGGGTCGGGGCGCTTGCCGGCAAGAATCAACGACAGTTGGCGTGCAGGAGCAGTCCTTGCCAGTGAGATTTCCTGCTGTGCTTTTTCGCGCCGACCGATGCGTATGGAGTCCGTCGTATAAACGCCATAGATCTCACCTTTGGCAGGGATGTCGCCTCTCCTGATTTCGCGTTCGGGCACGAGAACCAAAGTGGCACGTCCAGTCGTCCGAGCGTCACCGATGACGAAGCCGCGGTCGTCCTTGCTCCTGTGCTGGGAGGATGTGTTTGTGTGCCCGCTGCTGTCCTCGAGGAAACTTCGTGTGAGCGAAGCTTCTAGGCCGACGGTGTCGCTACCTATGCGTTCCAACAGGGTGCTGGTCTGGCTGTTCTGCACCAGGTCGAACTCGATCGTCCCGTCGCCGAGGATTTGATACCGGTCATATTCGGCCCACCCGATGTCTTCTGCGGACTCCTTCGCGGCCTTCTGCTCAAGTCGGCTGTACTCATTCCAGATGGCGAGGAACGCGTTCTCTGCAGAAGACAGCCGCTTTAATTCTTCGCGGTCTTCCGTGCTCACAAGACCGACGCGTGTGTGGTCCTTGATGTCGATGCGTCCTCGCACCACGATCAGCCTTCGGTTTCGATTCCTAGGCGTCTGGGTCACTCGTGCCACGAAGAGCCGACCATCTTCGAGGCAGATGTCCGCGACGATGCCCGATCCAACGACGCGGAAACCGGTCTCGTTGAACTCGCCCGCACCGGTAGCAACAACAGTGACCTCGTCGTTCGAATCAAGAGTCAGCTGAGCCTTGAGCCACGCCACGACGTTTTCCGACGAATCGTTGCGCCGACGGTATCGATTGACATCTGCGACGGTGCGATCGTCGACGCCTACTTCTCGTGGCTCCGACCAGTGTTCCACGCCGTCGTATCGCAGAACCTTGAGGTTCACTGCTGCCGGCGCCAGTTGCGTGGGATCGCCCGTCGACAGAAGCTCTGCGACGTACGCGCCGCTCGCAGTCACGTCAGCAAGCCAGTCGACATCGTGAAGTCTAGGGGGTTCGCAAAGCAGGGCTTCGCTTTCTCGCCGAACAATGACACCGGTCGGTGTTACATCAACGCTGACAAGGGTTCCAGACTTCAGGGTGACGTCCCCTAGGGGGAGGAGACTGATCGCGCGCTCATCGGAGTGCGCAAGGCTCTCAAACTTCATGTCGCCTCGACGCAAATGATCCGGAGAGTACGCGCCGGCCTTCCTTCCGTTTCAACCCTGACGCGGTACTCCTTCCTCCGCTCGGGGTAGGGGATCCGCTCTACCCGCTTGCCATCTCCGTCGGTGACGTGGACACCATCCCGTGCACCGAGTTCGAAACCCTTGCCGACGGGATTGAACGTGAGAAGGGTATCCTTCGAGGCGTATCCCCCCCAGAGTTGACGCTCACCCACTGGCGTGGGGCGATCGCGAGATAGCACGAGAGAGTCCCGCGCTTGAGGGTCGACGTCCGCCCACTCGGTCTCGCCCCAAGCAGGAAACACGGTCGCCAAGATCACCGGAGGCGTCTGTCGGTTGCAAGCCGGGCATCGAGGCAACAAACGGAAGTAGCTCCATCCACAACCGTCCGCGCATTCAACGACATTGTCGTGAGCAAGCCACAGCGCATCTCGCCATTTGGCGGCTCCTGGACGCACGAGTGGGTTCAGCTTCCCAGCGCCGAAGGTTTCCCGGAGCAGTTGCTGCATTCGTCCGCTCAGAGCTAGGGGGAACAGCTTCGAAGGCAGGCTCTTGCTGGGCAGTCGATTCGAGTCGTCGGAGAGATCGCCGACATAGGCCAACGCGCCCCTGTTGATCGCCGCTGCTGCCTCGTCACCGTCAAGACCGTCTGCGGCCTGACCTTCGAGCGGATGACTGAGCACTAACATTCGGAAGCTCAAGATTGCCAGGGTGTAGGCGTCGGCGAGGGTCGATGGCGGTGCCTTCTTGGTGACTCGCTCCGGGACGGCGTAGCCGGGGAAGCCAACAATCTCCCACTTCGGGTTTGCTCTGGAAGTGAGGTTGTCTGTATCGATAAGCCAGGTCTCTTCTCGACTGACATCGTCCGAGACCATAACGTTGTTGGGGTTGAGGTCCACATAGGCAAGACCCCGTTCGTGCAGGGCAGCGAGACACTGCGCGACATTGGCTGCCAACGCCAACCGCCGCCGAAGTCCTCCCGTGTTTCTGTACCAACCGATGCCGCCTGTCTCCCGTAGCCCGAATTCACGGGGCAGATAGGGCTCAGCGAGGGGGTTCATGTCAGCAGCGAGAGGCATCAAGTACCCAGAGCCACCATCGCGAATCAGTGAGATCGGTGCCGCGATCTGAAGACCATCGAGAGGCAGACGTCTGACTTCCTCGATTCTCGCGAGGTCGCCTTCACGTTTGAGGAGTTTGATGGCAAAGCCGGGCTGTCCTTCCACCCGATAGACGACGCCTTGGGCACCAGGTTTGCCGATCGTGTCGCCCAGCACGTACTCGACCCCGGTGTCGTCGCGTACGCGGCTCCCGGAGCGAGCATCAGAAGGCATCGTCTTGTTGCAGTCGCGCAATTGATTGCTCGGATACGAGCTGAGACTTCACATCTGGGTCGAAGATGGAGAGGGTAACTTGGGTCACCGTGTTGGTGACCCACTGGAGGAAGTTCCTGATCTCGGCTGCCTCGCTCGCTTCCCTTACGTCTCCGCCGGACGTGAACCTTGCGAGCAGGTCCCGGTCAGCATCAGCGCCGACGGCCAACGCGAACCGGGACGACTTGGAGCCACGATCGCTCTCGATCAATGCTTCAAGCTCACCGGCCAGTGCAGGTACAGGGAGACCGTCGGAGACGAGCGCGATTGTGGGTCGGTAAGCCTTCGAGGAGATCTCGTCCCGGTTTTCGATGAGCTCACGTGCGAGTGTGAAGGCGTGCCCCATCGGGGTCTTGCCACCAGCCTTCAGCGGAGTGAATGCAGTGTTCGCCACCGGAACGTTCTTCTGGATCACGCCGGCGGCTTCACCACCGAATGCGATCAGAGTGAGCGTGATGAACCCGTGGCCGGCATCGACCGATGCGAGTTCCTTGATCATCTCCGCGACGCTGTCATTGAGGACGTCGATCTTGTCGTCCTGTCGCATGCTCCCACTGGTGTCCAGCAGGAGGATGACTGGGAGGGTCCTCGCCTGTACGGGCTCGATATCATCAAGCAGAGACATTTTCAGTTCCCTTCGACTCGCAAGAATGGTGGCGTAGTCAGATCAGGTTCGTAGGTGCCGCGCGGCCGCTTCTTGCCCGAGAGCCTGATCGTCAGTGCTCCACCGGCTAGGGTTAGGTGCTCGTTTGGCGCCAGGGCCTGTTGCACGCACTCCTGCAATTGGGCGGCTACCCCGTCGTCTCTGACGATGTTCGTGCCATTCTTGGATCCCAACTCCTCCACAAAGATTCGCCCGCCGTTGTTAATCAACTTGAGGTGGTCTCTGCTGACCTTGTTGGCGGCTGCGTCCTCCAACACTTCACGGACGTCGTACCGGCCGATGTCGCGACCTCGACCCACGGTGAGCTCGGAGCGCTCGGGCACCGGAAGCCTGTCGACTTCATCATCACCTAGGAGTAGCACTATCTCCTTCGTGCTCTCTCGGAACCCCAGTCGACTTGCGGGAGCCGAGCAAGCCGGGCACACGACCCGGCCGTCGCGAATGGCAGGATCTTCTTCGATGACCGCCTCGCTTGCCCAGTGACAACTGCTTGTGGTGCATCGCCACTCGTACTTGAGTGCGTCCCGGGCCTCTCGGGTCTTGAACCCCTTGGGGGTAAGGTCGGCTTCCTCGATTCGCCAGGACACCTCCATGGCCGGAATAGGGGCGTAGTCGAGCCGCTCGAACCCAAGCGTGCCATCACCTACGACTGGCTTCCAGATGCGGTCCGTACCTTGGAGCCAAGGAAAGTCGCGCCGGTGGTCGCGAAAGAGGTCCGTGGTCAGGACGGAAGCGGTGTCAAACTGTGTCGCAAGTTCGAGCACTTCTGGGTCAGCCCAGGACACCGAGCGTGCCATGCGCTTGCGTTTCCACTGCGACAGGCCACGCTTTCCAGCCTCGTCGAGCTTGTAATAGAGGCTGTTGTCAGCGACCCCGTAGAACCGAGCTTGGGGATCATGTTGCTTCCGCCAGACCTCAACCGCGGCTTCCACCCAACCCCAGTTGGGGTTGCCTCGGAGCAGCACGATTGGTGAGAGGTCGATGATGACGCTTGGCGCGGGCGCCTTTCCCCAGGACTGCATGCTGTCATCATATTGACGGAGTCCGACACTTTGAGTCACCAGGGGATGGGCGCGCTGTCGGCCTTACTCGTCGTCCTCCTTACCATCGCTACACTCACCGCCCTGTGAGCCACGAGCGGCGCTTCCCCGCGATGGGAATCCTCGTCCTGGTCGTCCTCGGTGTGGCCGCCGTCTGGATAGTTCTGTCCATCGCCGAATTCGTTGGGCTGTTCCGCCGCAAATAGCGTTCTTTCGCCACTCCGATGTCATTCGTGCGAACGACACCAAATCCGCCGATCGGGAGCGGAATCGCTATCCGGTCAGGTTGGCGAAGGGACGTTTAGCGTGGTCCGCGGAGAACTCGGCGATCATCTGGCGCTCGAGGATGCGAGCGTCCGTGTCCGCGGTGGGCTTCCACCCAACGACCAGATCCTCGCTGTCGGCGAGTTGCCAGATATAACGTCCGCCCCAATGGCCGACTGGCTCGCCGGTCCCGTGCCGGCGGTACTCGTCGAGCCTCTTACGGAGGCCTCGGCGGCCGGTAGCTCCTCCATTTGCCTTGCCGAGGTACATCACGGGCGAGCCCGGAATCCAGGCGTCCTCCAACGAGGCGACGGGAACCGACGGATCCTTCCCCTTGAACCGGCCGGCCGGGCTCTTCTCCAGAAATTCCGGATCCGTTTCGGCCACTCGGATCACCACGTACACACCGGGATCAGTGGGAACCTGCGCCGTCGGCAACTCGCTGAACCGAACGAATCCCGCAAAGCCCGCGTCTATCAGGGCGTCCTGTGTCCATTTCACGATCACCTATCTTGCCCATACCTTCTGACGGGTTCCCGCTGTGTGCAACCGGGCGCAGCGGAATTTCGCCTGGCTGCGCAACTGGCGGCGATCCCAAGAGCTCGCCGCCAGCGAGATGGCGTGATTGGCCTCCCGTGCCATCACCCCGTCTGTCCAGCTCGGAACTGACGCGCTCGGAGACCTTCCGCAGAACGTCCGTGCTTGGTTGGCATCCTTGGTAATGCCTCCCCAGGCGACGGGCAGTCCCTGATCTGAGGGGCAGCCGGATCTGTTGATGTCACGAGAAGAAACATTCAAACGATCGATACTCGGCGTTCGATTCTTCTGGTTTGATGCCAGGAGACGACCGCCCGGAGAATCCGGCGCCCGGAGCGTCTGCCGAGACGGCTACGGCCTCGGCGGGCCTGCGAGCATGGTGCTAATCCGGCGGGTTGTCTGGCCCTGGTGTCGGTCGGTGGCGGAATTGTTGCGTGATCACTGCCTCCGGCAACGGGAATGAGCGGAAACATGACGACCAGAGGACGATACGCATGCTGCGACCTGCCTTCCACTCGCGCGGTCTGCGACGGCTCGCGACCGCCGTTTTCGGTTGCACGGCGCTCCTCGCCATATCCACTGCGCCTGCGGCGGCCTCACCGTTTCCGTGGATTGACAGTCTCTCCTCCGCACCGGCGCCGTCCGGTCCCAAAGTCAATCTGAACGCTTACTGCGATGATCACGCCGCGGTGGGGGGTCAAGTCCAGGGAGGTGGTGTACGACGTCGTCGCGTGACTCCTCGTCGGGTAA
>NZ_JASHKU010000052.1:0-23019 GCF_030056875.1 Rhodococcus sp. IEGM 1351
CGCCGGACGAAAGTAGTCACAGTTCAAACAGTTACACCGTTAACTTGACAGACCCACCTTGGCCGGTGTCCCGGTGATCGTGTCGGTTGCGGTTGCTGCTGGTGAGGCATGGGGTCTGGATAAGCACCAGATCATGACGGTGCGGCGCACCGGCACTCAGGTTGTCACCTCGGGTGATGCCGCGTTCGCCAGCGATGCGGTGCAGATCCGCGCTACCTCGCGCGTCGGATTCGGTCTGATCAACCCGGCAGGCATCGTGCGTCTGTACAACGCCGCCTGATCCGACGACTGAGATCGGCCCCCACCCACACCAGGGTGGGGGCCTTTCTTGTTTGTGGGAACCGCACAGGCTGGCACCGTGGCCGGCACTGGCTCGACCTGGGGTTACTCGCACCGCGGTTTGTTCGGATCGCACAGATGACCCGGCACCGGGGGCACGTGTGCCCTGGGTGGGGCACTGGGGCACTGCCTGCCTGGGGTCTGGGGTCTGGGTCGGGGTGCTGGGTGCCTGCCTCTGGGAGGGCAGGCGCAGGGTTCGGGTGTGGGTCTCGCTCCGGGCACCGGCCCGGACTCCTCCGTGAGTACGTATCCGCAGGTCGGCACCCCCGCTCCCCCAGGGGGTATACCCCTGCCCGCGCCTCCGGGATCGGCACGTAATGCGGACGTGCCATCCGCTATGCGATTCGCAGCGGCTCATTTTTCGATCGCGAGCGAGGTCGCTCAACAACGCATCCGCGCAGGTCGCATGGTGTTTCCGGCACCCGTCGACCCCCGTCAAACGACACAGAAAAGGTACAAGAATGCCAGAAAATACGAGGATTCCGGCTCCAAGAGGCCTCGGAAACGCAGGAAAACGGTTCTGGAGGAGCATGGTGGACGGATTCGTCTTCGAGGACGAACCCGCGCGCCTGGAGCTGCTGAACCAGGCGTGCCGTGCGCTCGACATCATCGCCGTCAACGAGAAGGCGATGGAGGACCAGCCGTTGACCGTCACGGGATCGATGGGCCAGATGGTCATCCACCCGCTGACCGGTGAGAACCGAGCACAACGCGGTCTGTTCAAGGAACTGGTCGGAGCGATGAAGCTCCCCGAAGCGGAGCTGATCGTCAAGCTCAAAGAGGACGCCCGGACCGACGCCGCGAAGAAGGCGGCAACCGTCCGGTGGGACCGTGGCACCAACGTCATCCCGATCCAGGGAGCATGATGCAGCGTCGATCAACCCAGCGACAGGGGCTATCGGTCGACGATCTGAGGGACCGTCTCCCCGCGAGGTTCTACCACGCGGATCTGAGCCAGGCGAAGCCGTTTTGTGGCCTCGATGAGTACGCAGTCGACCTGGACGATTGGCTTCGGGTCGAGATGGGTCTCCCACAGCGGGACGGGGTCAGGTATCACCCGATGACGATCGCGCTCATGGGCGACCTCGATGTCGCCACGATCTCCGATTGGTTCCGGTGTTCGATGATTGGGGCCACCGGCACCACCATTGATGACCTGTCGGAACGGCTATCCGGGTATGGAGACGCGTTCCAACGAGGCGCAGTTCCACCCCCGAAGCAGATCTGACATTCCATGGTCCCGGCTCCGCAGCCGGCCAAAAGCAGGCAGGCTGCTACGGCCCTGGGACCTCGACACGCTCGCCCGTCTTGGACACGAACACGGCCTTACCGTCCCCGATCTCGACTCCGGCGATGTCGTACTCGATCAGCGCCTCGAACATCTTGGTGAGGTTCTCGGGCCTCTTCAGCCCTAGTGATTCGTAGAAGCCCGCGGGAATACGGATGTCAGCGGACACCGTTCCATCGTGGAACTTCGACCGACGGACCCCTCCGGTCTCCAGGTGTACGGCAACAGTGATACCGGACCTAAGGAGCAGTTCGCGCCGACCATCGGTGTCGGCTGCTCCCCAAGCGTCAAGGTACGTACCGCCGGTAGCCCGGTACTCCCACCGGGCCTCACGAGCTGGGGTCGATTCGAGTTCGAAAATCCGGGCATCAACAGCCCGGAGCTGCTCGTGGATCCGTTGGACAGCCTGAGCTGACCTCATACCCCCGAGAGCCTTGGTCAACTCGTCCAGAGCCGACTGAGCGTCTTTCAGGTCTGCATCCCGAGAGTCACCGGGAACCCAGACACGCTCTCGGACCTCCAGGTCCCCGACCCGACCGAGGAAATGCTCCTCTACCAGCTCCTCTAGGCGCTCGGCTGGGATCTGTGTCGTGTGCTTCTCAGCACAACGGTAGTACCGGTAGTAGCGACCCCTGGCCTTGTGCCGGGTGTGGTGCAGAGGGTTGTCACACACCAGGCAGACCGCTACGCCAGATAGCGGGCTGGACTCGGATCGCTTGATCCCCTTGCGAGACTCGGCTCTCCGGTCCAGGTACGACTGGATTAGTTCCCATTCGTCAGTCGTCACAAGCGGTTCAGCCATCTGGAGCGGCTGACCATCGTCACCACGAACCGTCTCGCCGTCGTGGTGAACGTGTCCTCGGAGAGCCTTGGACCGGAGTAGCTGCCGGATAGTGGTCGGAGCCCACTTGGACCGAGGTTCGATGATTCCGTCGTCTTTGTGCAACGACGGAGTACCGGCTCTCACGGTGCGGTAGTAGTCGCCTGGGGTGAGAACACCCTCCTCATTCAAGTTTCTGGCGGTTGCCGTGAACGGCTGGTCATCGAGTACAGATTCGACGATCCGACGCACGAGCGTCGAAGCCAGGGGGTCGATCTCCAAGGCCCATCCTTGGCCGTCTGTCCGTTTGACAGCCGTGTACCCGAACGGGGGTTTACCACCAGCCCACCGGGCACGCTCTCGGAGCTTGGCCCGTGATGCCAAGGTCCGCTCCCGGATCGCCTCCAGCTCCCCCTCAGCGATACCGGCGATAATCGCCGCCAGCATCCGTCCGGTAGTGGTGCTCAGGTCCATCGACTCGGAACAGGACACCAGCGTCTTACCGTGCTCCAGCGTCCACCCGAACAGCTTGTTGAGCTGTATCGCGTTACGACCGAGCCGGTCCAGCTTCCATGCTGCGAGAATGTCCCACTCGTGGGCCTTGCTCGGGTCCGTCAACCACGGACCCAGCGCCGGGGTCTCGAAGGGATCCACGGACCCGGATACGTCCTCGTCTACCGCCCAGCCGACCACGGTATGACCGTGGGCGTCTGCCCACCGAGTGATGATCTCGCGTTGCCGCTCGATAGAGGTTGACTCCTCGGTGGCGCGGGAGATCCGCAATCGGCCCAGGACACGGCTAGGATTCGCAGAGGTTGACACAGAATGAGATGATACATTCTGGCTGTGTTCAAGCTGATGTTCCACGAACCCCGAATCCCACCCAATACCGGCAACGCCATCCGCATGGTGGCGGGCACCGGCTGCGAACTACACCTCGTGGGTCCACTCGGATTCGACCTGTCCGAGCCGAAACTCAAACGCGCCGGGCTCGACTACCACGACCTGGCGTCGGTGACCGTGCACGAGAACCTGGAGGCGGCCTGGGCCGCGGTGGAGCCTGCGCGGGTGTACGCCTTCACCGCGCACGCCACCGTGTCGTACGCCGACATCGCCTACCGGCCCGGCGACGTTCTGTTGTTCGGTCCCGAACCCACCGGACTGTCGGAGGAAGTGCTGGCGGATCCCCACGTGACGGAGCGACTCCGCATCCCCATGCTGCCCGGCCGGCGGTCGCTGAACCTGTCGAACGCCGCCGCCCTCGTCACGTACGAGGCGTGGCGGCAGCACGGATTCAAAGGCGCTGCGCTGTAGCTCCGACGGCTGCGGCCCCGATACCCGCGGCCGCGCCGGCACCGAGGGCGATGTCGAGGAAATCGCGCGCCGCACCCTGAACGCCGCGCACCGGGTCCCAGACGGCGGAGAGCCGCCGCGGAAGCGTCAACCCCTCCACCTGAACGGAGGCGAGGCGGCCGTCCGTCAGGTCGGCGGCCACCGCCAGCGACGACAGCACTGCCGGAGCGTTACCCGCCACGACGGCCGCCTTCACCGCCGTGCACGACGTCAACTCGAGCAACGGCGGGACGCACTGCGGCACCGCGTTCTCCAGAGTGGTGCGCGTCCCGGAACCGGACTCCCGCTGGATCATCGGCGTCGCGGCGAGTTCCGACACGGGAATCGGCGACCGTCGGACCCATTCGTGCTCCGGCGGCACCACGACCACCAGATGGTCGCGGCCGATCTCCCGCACCTGCAGTCCCGCCGGAATGTCCGGGCCCTCGACGAACCCGAGATCCGCCTCACCGGACAGCACCCGGGCGGTCACCTCGGACGAGTTGAGCAGCCGCACGTTGGTGACCACGTTCGGGTACTTGCGCCGCATCGCGACGGTCCACCCGGGGACCAGGTACTCGGCGATCGTCATGCTGGCCGCCACCGTCAGCCCGGCCTGCCGCTCGCCGCGCAGCGCCGCGACTCCCGACGCCAGTTCCTCGGCCGTGGCGAGGATGTGACTCGCCCATTCGAGGATGAGCGCACCCTCCGATGTGGGGCGTACCCCGCTGGCGCCGCGGCTGAACACCTTGATACCGAACTGCCGCTCGGCCGAACGCACCCGGGCGCTGACGGCCTGCTGACTGAGCCCGTGCTCGCGCCCCGCCGCGCCCATGCTTCCGAGCCGCTCGACGGACAGCAGGACGTCGAGGGCACTGAGTTCGGGTACTCGGGGGGACAGCGGCACAACCCTAGGCTAGTCCCACAAACGCGATTTGTGGGTATTCAACCACAAGCCTTCTACCGGCCACGACGATGCGTCGGCAAGCTCTAGGTATGACCCCGAATTGGTTCGCAGCAGTGATGGGCACCGGCATCCTCGCAGTCGTCGCCGCGGCATTTCCGGCCGGCCTTCCGGTCGCCCGGACGGCCGCCGAGATCTTCTGGCTGATCGCCGTGACGCTGCTCGTCGTGCTGACGACCGCACTGGTGCAGCACTGGATCCGTCGCCGCGACGACGCACTCGCGGACGCGCGCAGCCACACGATGTTCCCGTTCTACGGTGCCGTGTCGATGGCGGTGCTGACGGTCGGCGCCGGCACCGGATCCGCCGGTCGCGAACTTCTCGGCGGTGTCGCCGTCCCCGCGTCGGCCGCCCTGTGGACGGTCGGGACCGTCATCGGACTCGTCACCTACGTCGTGATGGCGCGCCGGCTGACCCGGCCCCACCAGGTGACCCCGGTGCCGTCCTGGCTCATGCCCGTCGTGCCGCCCATGGTGTCGGCCGCCACCGGTGCCGCACTGGTCAAGCACCTCCCGGACGGCGCGCCGCAGATCGCGATGCTGGCGGTCTGCTACACCCTGTTCGCGCTGGCGCTGGGCGCCGCGCTGACCGTCGCCGTCGTCGTCGGACGCCATCTGCTGAGCAACGGGCTCCCCGACACCCCGCTCGTGCCCACGCTCTGGATTCCGCTCGGCGTGATCGGACAGTCGGTGGCGGCGATCAATCTGCTCGGCGGGGCATCCGGCCACACCTGGCTCCACTCGGTGGGCGTGGTCTACGGGACCACGGTCGGCGCACTCGGCATCCTCGCCCTCGTGACCCTGGTCACGGTGACCGCCAGGGCCTTTCGCCGCGGGTTGACGTTCACGCCCAGCTGGTGGAGTTTCACGTTCCCCGTCGGCACCTGCGCGCTGGGCGCGAACTCGCTGGGCGTCGCGCTGGACTCGGTCGTGATCGTCGGCGCAGGCGTGACCCTGTGGTGCGCTCTTGTCCTGATCTGGAGCACCGTCGCGGTCCGCACACTGCGGCACGCCGCCGGGCAACGGGGTGGGCGCGTGGTCCGCGACGACCCCGCGGCCCACGCCCTCAGCGCGGTCCGCTGACCGCGAACCGGTGCTTCGGGTGTCAGGCGCCCGAATCGACGGGACGTCCGGACTGCATCCACGCGGACGTGCCGCCCGCGACCGACACGGCGTTGATCCCCCGTGCGTTCAGGTACTCCGCCGCCTGCAGGCTCCGGCCGCCCACCCCGCAGATCACGTAGACGACCTCGGCTTCCGGGATCTCGTCCACGCGCGCGACGAACTCACTGAGCGGAATCAGCGTCACACCCGGCACCCGCGCCTGGGCGTACTCGTCGGCCTCGCGCACATCGATGACGGGTGCGCCCGACGCCAATGCGCCGTCCAGGGCATTCAGGTCGACTTCGATCATTGCGTCTTCGCCTCTTCTCGTTCCGGCGCCGGGCCCGACGGTGGGCCGGGCGGCCTGTTGTACATCCGGCGCAGACGGTACGCGCCGTACACGACCAGTGCGATGACGGCCACGAATCCGAACCAGGGAATCAGCGCCCCCACGACCACGGCGCCGCCCTTGATCGCCGACAGCAGGGCGTGCCAGCCCGCGACGAGCCCTTCCCAGAAGTTGTCCGGACCGGGACTGGGCTGCTCGGCATCCGTGGAGGTGACGTCGATCATGAGCGTGGCCAGTGCCACCTGGTCGCTCAGCGACCGCTTCTGGGCGGTGAGGCTGTCCAGTTCGCCCTGACGCTCCGACAGCGCCCTCTCGGCTTCGATCAGATCCGCGGTGTTCGCCGCCGACGTGATGAGCCCCTGCAGCCGGGTGACGGATGCCGTCAACGCGCCGATCCGGGCGTCGAGATCCTGCGACTGCATCGTCACGTCGCTCTTCGTGACGCTGACGCTGGTGACCGTGCCCAGTTCCCGCAGATCGTCCAACGTCCGGGTGAGCGAATCGGCGGGCACCCGGATGGTCAGGGAACTGCTCGCGTCCTGATCGTCGGAGCCGGGCTGTTCGGTGAGCTGGTCGACGCGTCCGCCCAGATCGTCGACCTTGTCCACGATCTGCCTGCCGACGGCCACCGGGTCGTCCGCCGTGAGCGCGACCTGACCGGTGATGATCTCCTGGCGGTCGGTGGGCGCCTGGTCCTTCGCGGGTTGCTGTACTGCGCCACCGATTTCCATCTGGCTCGAGTCCCCCGGTGTCGGGGCGGGCGACGGTTGGGAGGAATCACTGCCGGGACCACCACACCCCGCGAGCGCCAGCGAAGCCACGACGATCGCCGACAAGACGTATCTCCTCATGTCCGAATGCTAGCGGTGCCGGCTCACCTGAAGTCCCTGGATTTGGCGGACACCCGCAAATCCATCAGCTGCAGCCGATCCGCCACCACCGTCACCGCCCCCTCCGCGTTCTGCACCTTGCCGCGGACCAGCAGTGCGGGCGCCGTGTTGGCGAGCTTGCGGTATTTCGCCCACAACCCCACCGAACACACCACGTTGACCATCCCGGTCTCGTCCTCGAGGTTGATGAACGTGACCCCCGCGGCCGTCGCCGGGCGCTGCCGGTGGGTCACCGCCCCACCCACCAGAACCCGGTCGCCGTCGGGGACATCGAGCAGGTGCGCCGCCGGGATCACCCCGAGCGCGTCGAGTTGCGGGCGCAGGAACTGGGTGGGGTACGTGTCCGGGGACACCCCGGTGGCCCACACGTCCGCCGCGGCCAGTTCGAGATCACTCATCCCCGGCAGGGTCGGCGCGCGGGTGGACGCCCCGATCCCCGGCAGCCGGTCGCGGCGCTCCCCCGCCGCGGCGCCCGCCGCCCACAACGCCTCCCGGCGGGACAACCCGAAACTGTCGAGAGCACCTGCGGTGGCCAGCGATTCGGCTTGCGCCGTGCTCAGTTCCACCCGGCCGGTGAGGTCGAGGAACGACGTGTACGGCCCTCCGTCGCCGCGGGATTCGACGATCCGCTCGGCCAGCGCGGTCCCGATGTGCCGCACCTCCCCGAGCCCGAGACGCACCTCCGTCCCGCCCGCCTCGACGGTGGCGTGGGCGAGACTCGCATTGATGTCTGCGCCGTGCACCTGCACCCCGTGCCTGCGGGCGTCGGCCACCAGCGACTGCGGCGAGTAGAACCCCATCGGCTGCGCCCGCAGCAGACCGGCGCAAAACGCCGCCGAGTGATGCAACTTGAACCACGACGAATAGAACACCAGGGCGGCGAAACTCTGCGAATGACTTTCGGGGAAACCGAAATTCGCGAAAGCGAACAGCTTCTCGTAGATCCGGTCGGCCACATCGTCGCCGATCCCGTGCATCTCCCGCATGCCCCGGTAGAGCCGCCCCCTCAGCCGTTCCATCTTCTCGGGCGACCGTTTGGAACCCATGGCCCGGCGGAGCTGGTCGGCCTCGGCCGGGCTGAAACCCGCCACGTCGACCGCCATCTGCATCAACTGCTCCTGGAACAGCGGCACACCCAACGTCCGCTTCAGCGCCTTCTCCAGGGACGGGTGGTCGTAGGTCACCGGTTCGAGCTTGTTGCGGCGGCGGATGTACGGGTGCACCGATCCGCCCTGGATCGGACCGGGGCGGATGAGCGCCACCTCCACCACCAGGTCGTAGAAGTTCCGTGGTTTCAGCCTCGGCAGGGTGGCCATCTGGGCCCGTGACTCCACCTGAAACACCCCCACCGAGTCCGCCCGCTGCAACATCTCGTAGACGGCCTCCTCGGAGAGGTCCAGCTGCGACAGATCCACCTCGATCCCCTTGTGCTCGGCCACGAGGTCGATCATGTAGTGCAGCGCGGACAGCATGCCGAGGCCCAGCATGTCGAACTTCACCAGACCCACCGCCGCGCAATCGTCCTTGTCCCACTGCAGAACGCTGCGGTTCTCCATGCGCGCCCACTCCACCGGGCACACGTCGGCGATCGGCCGGTCGCAGATCACCATGCCGCCCGAGTGGATGCCGAGGTGCCGCGGAAACCCCTCGATCTGAGCGGCCAGTTCGAGGACGGCGGGCGGAATGTCGGTGCCGACCTCCTTCCCGATGCCACCCCAGCGGCTGACCTGTTTGCTCCACGCGTCCTGCTGCCCCTGCGAGAAACCCAGTGCCCGGGCCATGTCCCGCACCGAGGACTTTCCGCGGTACGTGATGACGTTCGCCACCTGCGCCGCGTACTGGCGGCCGTACTTGGCGTAGACGTGCTGGATGGCCTCCTCCCGGCGATCGGATTCGATGTCGACGTCGATGTCCGGGGGGCCGTCGCGTTCGGGTGAGAGGAACCGTTCGAACAGCAGTTTGTTGCGGACGGGATCCACGTTGGTGATGCCGATGGCGTAGCAGACGGCGGAGTTGGCCGCCGAACCCCTTCCCTGGCAGAGGATGTCGTTGTTCTTGCAGAACGACACGATGTCGTGGACCACCAGGAAGTAGCCCGGGAAGTTCAGCGCGGTGATGATGTCCAGTTCGTGCTCGATCTGCCGGTAGGCCTCCGGGCGGTCCGCCGGCGCACCGTACCGGCGGCGCGCCCCGTCCATCGTGAGCTGCCGCAGCCAGCTCGCCTCGGTGTGCCCGTCGGGCACGTCGAACGGTGGCAGTTGCGGCGCGATGAGCCGCAGGTCGAACGCACAATCCAGCCCGAGGTCCGCCGCACCGCGCACAGCTTCCGGGTACGCGGCGAAGAGGTGCGCCATCTCCTCACCGGACCGCAGGTGCGCTCCCCCGGCGGGCGCCAGGTGCCCGGCCGCGTCGTCGAGGCTCTGCCGGGCCCGGACGGCGGCCATCGCCATGGCCAGCCTCCGGCGCGGCGGTCCCGCGAAGTGCGCCGCCGTGGACGCGATCACCCGAAGTCCGTGCTGCTGTGCGAGTTCGGCGAGGTCGGCGTTGCGCTCACCGTCCTCCGCGATGCCGTGATGGGTGAGTTCCACCGTGACCCGGTCGGCCCCGAACCGGTCGATCAGCTCCCGCAGCCGGGCGGCCGCGGCGTCCGGGCCACCGTCGGCCAGGGCCTGACGCACATGCCCCTTCCGGCACCCGGTCAGGATCTGCCAGTGCCCCCCGGCCGCGTCGGTGAGACGGTCGAGGTCGTAGCGCAGCTTGCCCTTCTCCCCGCCCGCGAGATGCGCCGCCGCGATTTCCCGGGAGAGCCGCCGGTACCCCTCCTGACCTCGCGCCAGTACCAGCAGATGGGCGTCGTCCAATGTCAGTTCTGATCCGAACACGGTGCGCATGTTCAGTTCCTTCGCCGCCTCCGCGAACCGGACCACACCGTAGAACCCGTCGTGGTCGGTGAGTGCGATGGCCTCGAGACCGAGCCGGACGGCCTCCTCCACCAACTCTTCCGGCGGGGAGGCGCCGTCGAGGAAACTGAACGCCGAATGCGCGTGGAGTTCGGCGTACGGAACGGTGGAGCCGGTGCGCTCCTGACGGCCCGCCCGGTACTCCCCCCGCTTGCGGGACCACGCGGGGCTGTCGCCGCCGTCGCCCGGATACAGCGACTCCGGGCTGACCCGCCCCGGCCTGCCCGACAGGACGCGCTCCATCTCGGACCACGTCGGCGGACCGTTTCCCCAACCCATCGGGCACACCTCTTCATATCGCGCACGTGCCGTGCCGAAACCATGGAAGATGCCGCTGGGGAAGACGCATCATTCGAACGGGAGTTCGAATGCCTTCAGTGTGCCATCACACGCGCGGAGCGGTCAACGCGGGCCACCCGGATTCACGTCACGAGCGCGGTCAGGCCTCTCAGACGGTCCTCGACCGGCCTCCTCGGGCAGCTCACGCACTTGCCCGACCCGGGGGTCTCGTAGATCAGGCAGCACGACGCCCGCTGCGTGAACCGGCGCGACGATGCCCCGGCCCGGACGTCGACGAACCGCGGGTCCGGCATCACCACACCGACGCGGCGGAGTGCGTCCACCAGCCCCCGCGCGAAGATGCTGCCGCGTGCGCGATCGCCGCACGCCGTTCCCGCGTCGAGTGCCCGGTTGGCGATCGAATCCGTCGTGATCGCCCACATCGCGGCCTGCCGCACCCCGGACGCCGCGGCGAGAGCGTCGATGATCGGCGTCAGCGCGGCGGCCATGTCGGACGCCAGCTCGGACAGCCCCTCGGTGACCGGCAGTGCCGACGACGCGGTCAGGCCGCCGAGGTACCCGTCGTCCCGCAGGAATGCCACGGCGTCGCCGAGCCGCGGCCGGGCGGCGACACCCGTGACGAGCGCGGTCGCGATCGGAATCCCGGTCAGTGTCGAGCTGGCCGAGTACCACCACAGGGTGCCGTTGACCCGGGGGTCGTCGCTGCCCCACCGCCTCGCCGTGTCCGCGACCCGGTCCGCGAGCCAGCCCGGATCGGTCAGGCACACGGCCGGGAACGAGAAGGCGCCGGAGTACTCGATCTGATCGGCGATCATCGGGACGCGGCGGGCGGTCAGCTCGTACACACGCCGCAGTTGCTCATCCATCGGCCAACCCCAGGATCTCCATCGACAACCGCGGCGTCGACCGCATGATCGCGCGGATGCCGAACACCCCGCCGAGGACGGCGTCGTCCAGCACGTCGGCGGGCGGACCGGTGCTGATCACCCGTCCATCGTGCATCACGGCCAGCGTGTCGCAGTACTCGACGGCCAGCCGGAGGTCGTGCATGGTCACGACGATCGCCAGACCGTCGCACGCGAGGTCACGCAGCAGGTTCATCACCGTCAGCTGATGCCGCAGGTCTAGGTGGTTGGTGGGTTCGTCGAGCAGCAGCACCCTCGGCTGCTGCGCGAGAGCCCGGGCGATCGACACCCGCTGACGCTCCCCGCCCGACAGTGCCTGGACGTCGCGACCGGCGAGTTCGGCCAGCCCCACCTGACGGACGCACGTCTCGACGATCTCGCCGTCGGCGCCGTTCGCCCGTTCGAACCAGCCCCGGTGCGGGACGCGTCCGAGCGAAACGGATTCGCGCACAGTCAGTCCCGCGGACACCCGCGGTTCCTGGGTGCTCGCCCCGATGGTGCGGGCCAGTGCCCGCCGGCCCAGATCGGCTGTGTCCGCTCCGTCGACGACGACGGCGCCCCCGGTCGGGGTGAGCGCGCGGTAGCAGCAGCGCAGCGCGGTGGTCTTCCCGGAACCGTTGGGCCCGACCAACGCCAGCACCTCACCGGGACGCACGGAGAAGTCGACGCCGTGCAGCACTTCCCGCGGCCCGAGTTCGGCGCGGACCCGTTGCAGACTCAGCGCGGTCACTGTTCGGCCGTCCGGTACTGCCGGTAGAGCATCCAGACGAAGATCGGCGCTCCCACCAACGCGGTGACGACGCCGACCGGGATCTCGATGCTCCGTGCGACCGACCGCGCGGCCGTGTCCGCAGCGACCATCGCGATCGCGCCGAGGAATGCGGCGACGGGCAGCAGCCTCACCGCCCGTGCACCGACGACGTACCCGGCCAGGTGCGGCACCAGCAGACCGATGAAGCCGATGCCGCCCGCGACGGACACGGCGGCCCCGGCCAGCATCGACACACCGAGCAACTGCACCACGCGGAAGCGCCGCACGTTCATGCCGAGGGCGGCGGCGCCGTCGTCTCCCGCCTGCAGCAGGTCGATACGGCTCGCGCTCAGCATCATCGCGGCCCCCACCGTCGCGAGTGCCACGGCCGGGAAGATCGCCGTCGACCAGCGGGAGTCGCCGAACCCGCCAGCCAGCCAGTGCATCACCGAACTCAGTTGATGCTCGTCGGCGACGACCAGGATCGAGAACGTGATGAGCGCCGAGAACACCTGCGCCGATGCGACACCCACGAGGATGACGGCCGTCGGCTGCGGATACCGTCCGCCGATCGCCAGCGACAGGAACAGCGGCACCATCGCGCCCAGGAACGCCGCGACGGGAACGGTGAACGCGCCGAGTGCTCCCACCCCGAGCCCGAGCACCGTCACCACCACCACGCCGAACCCCGCCCCCGAGGACACGCCGAGCAGATAGGGATCGGCCAATGGATTGCGGGTCACCGCCTGCGCCACGGCGCCTGCCAGGGCCAGCGCCGCACCGACTGCCGCCGCGGTCAGCGCCCGCGGCAGCCGGGAGTCGAGGACGATCGACTCCCGCGCCTGCGACCACCAGGACTCGAATGCGCCGGGGGCCACCCGGTGCGCGACGATCGCCCAGACGTCGCCGACCGGGATGCGCACCGAACCGAACGACACCGCGAGGCCGACGACGAACAGGGTCGTCAGTGCGAGCAGCACCATCAGGCCCACGAAGCCGAGGCGTGCACGGGCCGGGTGCGGCGCCTGCGCCGGTGGTGCCGCACGTTCGACGGTGACGGTCATCGCGCGCCGACGGCGTCCGGATGCAGTGCCCGCGCGATCGTCTCCACCGACCGCACCAGGCGCGGGCTCTCGAAGAAGTCGTCGAGTGGCACCACGACGAACCGGCCGGCCTTCACGGCGGGTGTCGTCGACATGATCGGGTGCGATTTCAGGAAGTCGATCTTCGCCTGCGCACTCGTCGTACCGTAGTCGAGGACGACGATCGCCTCCGGGGCGCGTTCACCGATGATCTCCCAGGTGGACTTCGAATACGGCTTCTCCCCCTCGGCGAAGAGGTTGGCCGCACCCGCGTGGTCCGCGATGAGCTGGCCGACTCCCACACCGCCGATCGTCAGCGGGACGTCCTCGCCGGAATCGTAGAAGAACGTCGGAACCGGTGCGGTGCCTGCGATCTCGTCACGCACTGCCTGCAATCCGGACGTCACCCGGTCGGTGATCGCCCGCGCCTGGTCCGGGACTCCGAGGATCTCGCCGAGCTGCGTGTAGTCGCTGCGCAGCAGACCGATGTCGGGGAAACCCTGCCCGCAGTACTCGGAGAACAGGAAGGTGGGAATGCCCTGGTCGCCGAGGGATTCGCGCGACCGCCCCTCCTTCTCGTCGAACGCGCTCCGCATTCCACCGACCACCAGGTCGGGGTCGAGGTCGAGGATCTGCTCCCGGGTCGGGTATTCCTTCGCGAGTTTCGGGATCGTCGCGAAGGCGTCCGCGAACTCCGGCAGCGGGGTCGCGTCGCCGTACCCCGTGCCGACGATGCGGTCGCCGGCCCCCATCTCGATCAGCACCTCGGTGACATGATCGTTCATGCTGACGATGCGCTGGGGCGGGGCGTCGAACGTCTCCGTTCGATCGCAGTTCGTGACGGACACCGGCTCGGCGAAGGATTCGGCGGAAGCGGTCTGCCCCACGGACTCCCCGCGCGAACACCCGGCGACCACCAGCGCGGCCACAGCGAGCGTGACCAGACCGGTACTTCTGAACAACTGACCGTGCATGTAAACCTCATTGCGGCTCAGAGCCACGAATGAGAAGTCAGCAGACGCCCTGTGCGGCGCCTGCAGGACTCCGCTTCGTAGACCACGACGAAAAGGATGTCACACACCCCACGCCGGGTAATCGGGCTCGCCACCGAAATGATCTGGTGGCCTACCGTTGCGGGTCAGCGCCGGATTCGGACCGGCTTCCCCCGTGCGTGTGGCTGCAAGTGCGATGCCGAGTATGCACGATTTGCCGGGAGCCGCATCACACCCCCGTCGGTGACACCCCGATCCGCACTACAGTCGGCAGTCGCAGCTGCCCGCCCCAGACAAGCCGGAGATGACGCATGACACGTTGGGCCTCGACCGTTGTTTCACGCAAATGGTGGGTCCTGAGCCTCGCCGTCGTCGCCGTTCTGGTGAGCGGCGCGTGGGGCACCGGTGTCTTCGCGAAACTCAGCTCGGGCGGGTTCACCGATCCCGGTAGCGAATCCGCCGAAGTGGCCCGGATCGTCCAGGACAACCTGGGTCCGCAGACGCCGGACATCATCGCTATCTACACGGCACCCGACGGGAAGACCCTGGACGACATCGGCCCCGAGGTCACCGCGAGTCTCGACCGGTTCGCCGCCGAGGTGCCGACGTACTCGGTGACGTCGTACTGGACCGCGGACGCGGCGAGGAAGCAGCTGATGGTGTCGGAGGACGGCACCAAGGCGTCGGCCGCGATCACCGTCGACCCCGACGCCGGGATCACCGCCGCCACGTTCGACGACCTGCTGCCGAAGCTCGAGGTGGAGGGCATCGACACCGAGTTCGCGGGAAATTCGGTGGTGGGTGTGGCGTTCAACAACCGGCTGCAACAGGACCTGGTGCTGGCGGAGGCGATCGCGCTCCCGATCACTCTCGTGTTGCTGGTCTTCATCTTCGGCGGACTGGTGGCCGCGGCCGTTCCGGTGTTCGTCGGGTTGCTCTCGATCTTCAGCGCCCTGGCCACCCTGCGCCTGCTGACCCTCTTCACCGACGTCAGTTCGTTCGCAATCAACGTGGCGTCCCTGCTCGGACTGGGGCTCGCGATCGACTACGGCCTGTTCATCGTCGGACGTTTCCGCGAGGAACTGGAGTCCGGTGCCGACGTCGCGGAGGCGACCCGGCGCACCGTCCTGACCGCGGGCCGCACCGTGCTGTTCTCCGGTCTGCTTCTCGTGTGCGCGTTCTCGGGCATGCTCGTGTTTCCGCAGGACGTGATCAAGTCGCTCGGGTTCGGTGCGATGGCCGCGGTCGCGAGCGCGGCGCTGCTGTCACTCACCGCGGTCCCGGCGCTGCTCGCGATCCTGGGTCATCGCATCAACGCACTGACCTGGCGCAAGGATGCGGCGCAGCGTGGGGAGGTTCGCGCCCGCACGTTCTGGGGCTCCGTCGTCACGTGGGTGATGCGGCGGCCGGTCGCCATCGCGGTCGGCATCGTCGCGGGGTTGATGGTCCTCGCCTCGCCCCTGCTCAGCGCGTCACTCGGCGAGGTCACGTACACGGCGCTGCCGGAGAACGACCCCGCCCGCATCGCCACCGACACTCTCACCACCGAATTTCCCACCACCGGAAACGGCGCCACCCTCATCCTCCGGGGCACCGACGGCACGGCCCCGACCGCCGCCGACGGCGCCGCGGTCGCCCAGGCCGCCGGCCGGGTGGAGGGCATCGGGGCGGCCACCGTCGTCGCGTCCGGCAACGAGCTGGTCGCGGTCCAGGCCGTCTACTCCGAAGGCGTCACCACCGACGACCAGAGCGCCGCAGTGGACGGACTCCGTGCCATCACGCCGCCGGAGGGAACCGAACTCCTCGTCGGCGGCGGTCAGGCGACCGTCGACGACGGGAACGCGGCGATCGTGCACTGGATGCCGGTGATGATCGCGATCATGGTGGGTTCGACGCTCGTGCTGTTGTTCCTGGCGTTCGGCTCGGTGGTGCTGCCGATCAAGGCGGTCGCGATGGCGGGGCTGAGCCTCGCCGCCACGTTCGGTGTACTCACCTGGATCTTCGAGCTGGGCCACGGCGCGAGTCTGCTCGGGGTCAGTCCGGCACCGCTCGAGGCGACGTTCGTGGTCCTCATCCTCGCCGTGGTCTTCGGCCTGTCGACCGACTACGAGGTGTTCCTGATGTCACGCATGGTCGAGGCGCACGAGGCCGGCGCGACCACGGAGGAGGCGGTGCGCTTCGGCACCGAGCGCACGGGCCGCATCGTGACGGCCGCGGCGCTGCTGCTCGTGGTGGTGACCGGAGCGTTCACCATCTCCGGTCTGTCGATCATGCGGTTCCTCGGTGTGGGCATGATCGTCGCACTCGTCGTCGACGCGACGGTGGTCCGCATGCTCCTCGTTCCGTCCCTCGTGAAGCTGATGGGCGAGGCCAACTGGTGGGCCCCGGCCTGGATGAAGAAGGTGCACGCCAAGGTGGGTCTGGGCCACTAGTGCATTATCTTACTTTGGAGTAAGTTCGGGTCATGGCCACCTACCTCGTCACCGGCGGAACCGGATTTTTGGGTCGGCACGTGCTGCCCCTCATCCTCGACCGCGATGCATCAGCCGAGATCCACGTCCTCGTCCGGCGCGCGTCCGTCGCGCGCTGGGAGGCGCTCGTCGACGGCATGCCGGGCGGCGAACGAGTGCATCCGCTGATCGGCGACCTGACCGAGCCCGGCCTCGGACTCGCCGCGGCGCCGGCAGCCGATCACATCCTGCACCTCGGCGCGATCTACGACCTCACGGCGGGCGACGAACAGGCAACCACGAACGTCGACGGCACCCGCTCGGTGATCGCGCTGGCCCGGGAACTGGATGCGACTCTGCATCACGTCTCGTCCATCGCCGTCGCGGGGGATCACGAAGGTCCGTTCAGGGAAACGGATTTCGATCTCGGGCAGGGATTCCCCACCCCGTATCACCGCACCAAGTTCGAGGCGGAGAAGCTGGTGCGGGAAGCCGAGGGCCTGCGATGGCGCATCTACCGGCCCTCCGCGGTGGTCGGCAGTTCGGTCACCGGCGAGATGGACAAGATCGACGGCCCGTACTACCTCTTCCCCGCCATCGCGGCGCTCGCAAAACTCCCCGCGGCCCTCCCCGTGGCCGTCCCCCGGATCGGATCGACCAACGTCGTACCCGTCGACTACGTGGCCACGGCCATCGTGGAGTTGATGTCCGCACCCGGAAGGGACGGCCAGACGTTCCATCTCGTCAATCCACGTCCGCAGCCGGTCCGCGAGATCTACGCAGCGCTCGCCAAGGCTGCCGGGGCGCCGCATCCCGCGGCCGGACTGCCCGGCGGACTCGTCCGCCCCTTCCTCAATCCCACCCCCGACTCGGGCCGCAAGGCGGTGCTCGGCGCGCTCGGCATCCCTCCGGTACTCGTCGAGAACATGACGCTGCCCACAGTGTTCGTGAACGACGACACCCGGGAGGCGCTGCGCGGCACAGGCATCGACGTCCCGCGGTTCGCGTCGTACGCCGACCGGCTGTGGTCGTACTGGCGCGAGAACCTCGATCCCGATCGGGCGCGCCGGCCCCATCCGGCCGGACCGCTCGTGGGCAGACACGTGGTGATCACCGGGGCGTCGTCCGGGATCGGCCGGAGTTCCGCGATCGCGACGGCCCGCAAGGGCGCGAAGGTCATTCTCCTCGCCCGGCGCACCGAGGAACTCGACGCCGTGGTGGCCGAGATCCGCGCGACGGGCGGCGACGCCTACGGCTACCCCTGCGACATCACCGACGACGAGTCGGTCGAGCACACCGTCAAAGCCGTTCTCGCCGAGCACGATCACGTCGACATGCTCGTCAACAACGCCGGCCGGTCGATCCGTCGGGGCCTCTACCACTCCACGGACCGGCTCCACGATTTCGAGCGGACCATGGCCGTCAACTACTTCGGCGCGGTCCGGCTCGTCCTCGCCTTCCTCCCGCAGATGCGCGAGCGGCGGTTCGGGCACATCGTCAACATCAGCAGCGCCGGGGTCCAGGGCGCGACGCCGCGGTTCGCCGCCTATGTCGCCAGCAAATCGGCCCTCGACGGCTTCACCGACGTCGCGGCGTCCGAAACCCTTTCGGACGGAATCACGTTCACCACCATCCACATGCCACTGGTCGAGACGCCGATGATCGCGCCCACCGGCCGGTACAACGTCGGACCGATCACCTCTCCGGAGAAGGCGGCCGCGATGGTCGTCCGGGCGCTGATCGAACGCCCCAAGCGCATCGACGTCCCGACCGGCACGCTCGGGGAACTCGGCCACGTCTTCGCACCCGCCGTCAAGGATCGCGTGATGCACCAGATGTATCGCATGTTCCCCGATTCCCCGGCGGCGAAGGGGCAGAGCACGGACGACGCGGGGCCGGCCCCTCAGCACACGCCGGAACCCCGGCACCACACGTCGTCGGTGCTCGGCCGCGCCGCCCGGAAGGTCGGAAGGCTGGTGCCCGGCACCCACTGGTGACCGCCTCAGGGGGCGAAAGGGCGGACTCCGGTGGCGACGACGGGTCGCACCGGCTTCGGCGCCGCCCCGCAACTCGCCGGCCGGGGCGGCAGTTCCCGCTCCTCCAGGTCGACGACCCAGCAGCGCCCGTCACGATGCGCGACAACCGAATTCGCGTCCACCGTGAGCTCGTCCGCGGCCGCGTCCACGAGATCGCGGACGGCGAGTTCCGCCACCTGCCCCGGCGCGTCCCAGCAACTGCGGCCGCGCAGCCCGGTCGGGTACACCTCGCCCCGAGCGGCGGCGCGGACCGCGTCGACACTCCCCTGCGTCGACAGCCGGCCGTACGTGTAACCCGTCGGCAGCAGGATCAGCGAGGGCGCGAACCGATGCCCACCCGTGTGCGAGCACTCCCACACCGCGTCGCCGAACTCCGCGGCCAGACCCGCCGCGACCGGCCGTCCGAGGACGGCGCAGCACTGGTCCCTCTTCCCGTGCGCGCACACCAGGACGACCGGATCCGTCACCGGGGTGCCCAGCCCGGGTGCGTTTCCCGCGATCAGCCCGAGGTCCAGGTCGAGCAGGTCTTCCGGGAAGGCGATCTCGAGCCGCTCGCACCACGACCGCGCGGGATGCGACTGCGCCAGCAGCACCGTCCGCCGATCCGGGGCCGCGGTGCTGCGGCCCGGCCGGCGGATGAACATGACCCGCACCCCGGCGGCGTCGGCGCGGGCGTCCAGCTCACGGGCCAGGTCCGGTCCGAGCGCGGTGCCGTCGAGTACGTCCCGGCCCCACGCGCCGGGGAACTCGAGGCACACCCAGCCCGTGACGTGCGCAGCGGTGCCTGCGAGGGGTTCGTCGGTCGCGGACAGGGCGGAGCAGGTGGCGGTGATCGTGTCAGGCACGGTGCCATTGTGTCAGTCGCGACAATCGGTCAGTCATGGAACTTCCTGCGCTCCGACAACTGCTGGACGAACTTCTCGATACGGCGGGCACGCGTCTCCGGGCGGGTGGCGTCCTGCAGGCGGTAGTAGACGGCGTACCGGTTGTGGCTGTCGAGTGTCGCGTAGAAGGCCTCGGCCTCGGGGTTCTGCGCGAGGGCGTCCAGGAAGTCCTGCGGTATCTCCGCCGCCTTCTGTCCCGCGTACGCGCGGTCCCAGCGGCCGTCGGCCCTGGCCCGCTCCACCTCCGCCGCGCCCGCAGGCTCGAGGAGACCGGCGTCGGCGAGTTTCTCTGCGAACTCCCGGTTCCGCTTCGACCACGGACTTCGTGACGAGCGCGGGGTGAACCGCTGCACGAAGAAGTCGTCGTCGACGCGGCGGACCTGGCTGTCGATCCAGCCGTAGCACAGCGCGACCTCGAGAGCCTGGTCGTAGTTGATCGACGTATACGCCGACCCCTTCTTGGCCATTTTGAGCCAGATGCCGGGTGAGGAGTCGTGATGAGCGCCGAGCCATTCCCGGAACTCGGCGTGTCCGGAGAAGTACTCGACGCTGAGCTCGGCGGCACACATGTGCCCGAATCTAGCGGGAGAACAGCTGTCCCGCCCAGACCCGGACGAATCCCTGGGAGAGATATCCGAGCGTCCCGAGCGCCAGCACCCATTTGGTGACGCTGACCGCACTGGTGGTGCGCACAGTCGCATCGGTGATGTGCTCGCGATGAGACAGCAGGTACAGCCCGACGACGTTCTCGGCGTAGTCGCCCACCGCGGAGATCACCGGGGCCGCCGCCAGCACCCTCTGCGTTCTCGCCGAGAGTGGTGTCAGCTCCGCCAGACGTCGTGCGCCCGTGCGCAACGCGACCGCGTAGATCACGGGATGGACGAAGTCCGGGTAGTAGTGGCTGCGGTAGCGTGCCGTGTCGGCGGCGGTCATTCCGTCGAGGATCGCCGTGTAGGACCGGGCGGACCGGGCCGTCTGGATATCGGCGAGCCGGGGTGCCACCGGACCGAGAAGCCGGACTATGTTCGCCTGCGAGATCACGAATGCTGCAGACCAGCCGATGAGTCTGCGGTCGAGTGCGGTGAGCGCCATGAGCCGATCCTGCCATCTGCCACCGCGACGCGTGCCTCAGCCTGCGCACCGCGACGCGTGCCTCAGCCTGCGGCCTCGGACATCGCCTTGGCATCCTCCTCGCCGAACTTCTCCTCGAGGGCCTCGGGTGAGTAATCCAGATCGATCTCCTCGACCGGGCGCCCGCGCGCAGACTCGATCGCCCCCAGCCGGCGCTGCGCCCGGTCTGCGGCGTACGCGATGAACTCCTGGTCGTCGAGCCCGTACGGCTGGACCTCGAATTGCTTGTTGACCCAGTCGATCATGCCCAGTGCCAACGGCATCAGCTCCGCCATCCGCTCCTGGACGACGTCCCAGTTGCTGTCGTCGGCGGCGACGTGCCGGCGACAGGTGAACGTCCCCCACGCCATGTGGCGTCGTTCGTCGTCGCCGATCCTGCGGACGAGTTCCTGCATCCCCGGCAGGATCCCGCGCGTGGTGCACACCTTCTGCCAGGCGTAGTACCCGGTGAGTGCGAGACTGCCCTCGATGACGTGGTTGTAGGTGACGCTGGCCCGCACCTGATTGGCCGGGCTGGGATCGCTCTCGAGCACTTTCAGTGATCCCGGCAGCTCCTCGTAGAACAACTGCCGGTAGTACGGATTCTCGGCGACGAAGGGATGCAGGTCGCGTGTCAGGCCCACCGCGTCCATCCACAACCGGAACACCTGGGTGTGCTTGGCCTCCTCGAAACAGAACTGCGTCAGGTACATCTCGTCCCCGAAGCGCCCCTCGGCGGCCATCGCCTTCATGAACGGCTGGATGTCCTCGGTGACCGCTTCCTCACCGGCGATGAACTGTGCGACCAGATACGTGGAGTTGCGCTGCTGCTCCGAGTTCAGCCCCTCCCAGTCCTCCGCGTCCCGGCCGAAGTCGAGGTCCGTTGGGTTCCAGAACTTGGCGTTGCCCTTCGTGAACAGCCGCAGCGGGAACGCGTCCCAGTTGAGGCCCCCCGCGCGGAGCGAGCTGAACCCTTGCCTGCCGGGCGCGTAGGGGCGTCCGGGCGTGAGTGTCGACATCGTTGGCCTTCTTCCGGACGTGCGGAAGACGTCGTCGGACGCCCCGCAGCTTCGGGTCGCTCGTCGTGACTACCGTCTCGTTCCGAGGCCCCGCTTCGGTTCCCACGCTAGTCCTGCCGAAGCCGTCACGGTTTACATTTTCGGACTTTTTGTCAGCTCTTCTCGGGCTTCATCAGGAACGGCAGGACCGCCGCCGCGAAGTCGTCGTAGCGGTCGCGATGAATGCTGTGCCCGCTGCGGAACACCACCACCCGGCAGTTCGGTATCGCCGCCACCGCGGACTCGAGTCTGCGCGGATCCACCATTCCGCCCGTACCGCCCCGCAGAATCAGCGTGTCGGCCTCGATGTCCGGCAATCTGTCCCACCACAACGGATCCGGGCGGCGGAACTGCTCGAGCGCCGAACCCGTCATCGACCGATCGAAGGCGAACACCGCCCGCGGATGCCGGATCAGACTCGTCGTTGCGTGCCACAGTTCCGGCAGCGACGGCAGCCGATTCGCGAAGACCTGTTCCGGGTCACCGGGACGCAACGGGAGCGGTGCCTCCTCGATCACCAGCCGGCGAACCAGCCCGGGAGACGCCTGAGCCGCGAGCGACGCCGCATGACCACCGAGCGAATGCCCGATGAGATCCACCCGCGTCAGCCCGAGGTTGTCGCACACCTCCACCACGTCGGCACCGAACTCCTCGAACAGATACGACCCGGCGCGGGCACTGCGACCGTGCCCCCGCAGATCCAGGACGAGGACGCGTCGCCCGCGGGCGACGAGTGCGCGGGCGAATCGGTCCCAGGTACCGCCGTCACCGCCCATCCCGTGCACCAGAACCACCGGCACGGGATGGGCGTCCGACGACCCCGGCACCGAGGACTCGCCACTGTCTCGGTAGGCGATCTCGATACCGGTGCGCGTCGGGGTAGTCCTGCTCGTCTCCACGAGAATCCAGACTAGCGAGTACGGACACCCTGGCCGCGAACTACCGACCCGACCCGTACGGGCGGGTGATGATCTCCAGATAATGACCGGACGGGTCGAGGAAGTAGACGCCTCGCCCGCCGTCGTTGGTGTTGATGGTGCCCGGCAGCGTCTGCCGCGGATCCGCCCAGTGATCGAGACCCCACTCGACGATCAGGCCGTAGATCCGGTCGAAGTCGTCCTCGCCGACGAGGAACGCATAGTGCTGCGGCTGGAATTCGATCGGCGGTTCCGCGAAGTCGAGAGACACCCCGTTGTCGAGGGCGACCGCCAGGAAATGGCCGGCAGGCACGGCGTCCGGCAGTCCGAACAACGTGGTGAAGAATGTCGCCGACTCCTGCTTGTTCTTGGCGGCGACGATCGTGTGGATCAACTACTCGGCCCCGAAGGGCCGGGTTTGCTGCTCACGTTCCCACTGGCTGCGGGAGGGGTGGCTGCTATGGGCGCGGTTGATTGGGCGGCCCTGTA
>NZ_JASHKU010000053.1:0-17606 GCF_030056875.1 Rhodococcus sp. IEGM 1351
CCGGACGAAAGTAGTCACAGTTCAAACAGTTACACCGTTAACTTGACAGACCCCGAGGCCACCTGCACCATGCAGTTGACGACGTTGTGGTGGTCGACCGTGACCCCTTTGGGGGTGCCGGTCGATCCGGAGGTGTACATCACGTACGCGGTGTTGTCCGGCCGAAGTGGTGTGGCGCGGTCGTTGTCTCCGGGGATGTCCTCCCGTTGGTCGACCTCGTCCGAGTACGCGTCGAGCAGTAGTGTGGGGATGCCGTTGTCGGGCAGCATGCTCGAGGTGGTGGTGTCGGTCAGGATCAGGATCGGAGCGGCGTCGGTAAGAATGAACCCGGTCCGCGCACTCGGGTAGCGGGGGTCGATCGGCAGATACCCGCCCCCGGCCTCGAGGACGGCCAACAACGCGACGACCAACTCGGGTGACCGCTCCAATGCGACCGCCACCAGCACTTCCGGGCCGACACCCGCACCGATCAGGCGGTGTGCCAGCCGATTCGCTCGACTGCTCAACTCCCGGTAGGTCCAGTTCTCGTCACCGAACGTGACCGCCACCGCAGTCGGAGTCGCGGCGACCTGGGCCTCGAACAGGCCGGAAATCGTCGAGTCCGGTACCGGCGTGCGCGTGTCGTTCCAGGTTCGCAGTACCAGCTCACGCTCGTCGGGCTCGAGGATCTCGTACCCCTCGATCCGCCCGCGGGGATCCGCCACGATCAACTCCGACAACCGCACATACCGGGCCGCGATACCCTCCACCGTCCCGCGGTCGAACAGGTCACTCGCGTACTCGACGACCCCGGCCAGACCCTGGTGACCATCGGGGGTGAGGGTGAAGGACAGGTCGAAACGCGACGTCCCGGTCGGCGCCGGAAGTGTGGTCCATTCCAATCCGGGGAACTCGACCTCGGGAAAAGCGTTGTTCTGCATGGCGAACGACACCTGGAACAACGGATGATACGCCGTCGACCGGGCCGGATTCAGCAACTCCACCAACCGCTCGAACGGCGCATCCTGATTCTCGTACGCCGCCAACGCCTTACCCCGCACCCGGTCGAGCACCTGATCGAACCGCGGGTTCCCCGACAGATCCACCCGCAGCACCCAGGTATTGACGAAGAACCCCACCAACTCGGTCAACGCTTCGTCGGTACGGCCCGCAATCGGTCCCCCGATCGCAACGTCCTCCCCCGCGCCAAGCCGGTGGAGCAGCACGCCGAGCACAGATTGCAGCACCATCGAGGGTGTTGCCCCACCTCTGCGGGCAAGTTCCGTGACTGCCGAAGCACGTTCCGGTGCGATCACGAACTCCACCGTGCCACCCCGGTAACTCGATTCGGCCGGACGTCGACGATCAGTCGGCAACTCGATACACTCGGGCAGCCCCGCCAACTCGGCCCGCCAATACTCGACCTGTGCGGCAAGCACACTCCCCGGATCATCCGCACTGCCCAGAAGCTCCCGCTGCCACAAGGTGTAATCGGCGTACTGCACCGGCAACGGCACCCACCCCGGCATCTCGCCGTCGGTCCGCGCCGCATATGCGACCGCGATGTCGCGGGCCAACGGCGCCAACGAACCCCCGTCCCCCGCGATATGGTGCAGCACCAATACCAGGATGTGCTCTCGGGAACCACATTCCAACAGTGATGCTCGGATGGGAATCTCGCCGGACAAATCGAACCGATATCCCGCCGCCTCCGCAACGGCCTGCCTCGACCGCGCCTGATCGATCTTCTCCGCGTGCACCGGAATCGGGACTTCCTCCGCGGGCAGGATCCGCTGGAACGGCACCCCTTCGTCCTCCCCGAACACCGTCCGCAGGCTCTCGTGCCGAGCCACCACATCCCCGACCGCCGCGACCACCGCCTCGATGTCGAGGGCGCCGGTCAACCGCACTGCCACCGGAATGTTGTACGTCGCCGACGGTCCCTCGAACCGATACAGGAACCACAACCGGGCCTGCGCAAACGACAACGGCACCCGATGGGGCCGCGCCCACGGGAGCAACGGCACCCGCGCCACCGCGGCCTCGCCCAGCCGGGGTGCCAACTCCGCCACCGACGGGGATTCGAACACCACCCGGATCGGCACCTCCACGCCCAGCGCGTTGCGGATCAACCCCACCAACCGCGTCGCGGACAGAGAATGCCCGCCCAGGTCGAAGAAACTGTCGTCGATCCCCACCCGCGGAAGACCGAGCACGTCACCGTAGAGCGACGCGAGAGTCTCCTCCACCGGTGACCGCGGGGCCCGAAACACGCCCCCGATGAATTCCGGTGCCGGCAACGCTTTCCGATCGAGCTTGCCGTTCACGGTCAACGGCAACCGATCCAGCACCACCACCGCCGCGGGCACCATGAACTCCGGCAGTCGTCCGGCCACGAAGCGTCGAACCTCGGACGACAGCCTGCTTGCACCGGGGTCGTTGACGTACTCGGTCATGTCGCCGAGTGGACCGTCGGGCAGGTAGACATCGGATACCGCGACCGATGCCTGCGTATTCTCGTGCGGCCGGGTGGTGATGTCGGTGAATATCACGTCCATCAGGCCCGGTGTCGGTGACCAGGTCACCGACACCGCGAACCCCAGCTCCTCACCGATGTCGTGACAGTCCTGCGGCAACATGGCGTCCGTTCGACTGTCCGCGTCACGCCGGGTGGGGACGTGGTCGCGGTCAGCGGCGTCGTCGAGCGCGTGTGTGGCATCGACATCGGGCGCCAACCCCGCGTGCGGCACACCGATCACCCGCACACGGTCCGGACGCCGGCCCGTCAGGAACTGCCGCAGCGCGGTGGGATCGCCGAATCGTTGCCACGCCGTCGACGGCACATCAGCCAGCGACCGGGTCTTCGCGGGCCTCTTACGTAGAACGACTTCGTATCTGTAACAGCTTAATTCGTTGACTGCGCGGAGGCGCTCGAGTTGAATGTCGACTCCGCCGATGTCGGGGATCAGCGTCGGCAATGCTGTGAAGAACTCGGGCGCGAGCAGCAACTCCTGCTCGGCGGCAATGCCCCGGCGCACCCGATCGCGAATCACCACGGCAGTCGTGTCGGCATCCGCGTGGGCGATCTGCACGCCTGTCGCGAATTCCCGGAGCAACGCGAGATTTCGCACGTCGCCGAGGAACAGCGCGCCCCCGGGGCGCAGCAATCGCAGTGCCGTGCCGATCACGTCGATCAGGTACCCCGCGTTCGGGAAGTACTGCACGACCGAGTTCAACACCACGGTGTCGAAAACACCGTGCGGCACACCCCCGAGGTCGTCGGCGGCCTGGACCCGCAGGTGCACGCGCTCGACCCATGGGTCCTGCCGCTCCGCCAACCGCGATCGCAAGGCGTCGATCGTGGGAGCGGAAAAGTCCGTGCCCCAATACTCTTCGCAGTGCGGCGCCAACTGTGAGAGCAACAGTCCTGTTCCGACCCCGATCTCCAGCACCCGAGCCGGCCCGAGCTCGCGAATCCGAGCCACGGTCGCCGCGCGCCATTCCCGCATGTGCTCGAGGGCGATGGGCTTCCCGGTATAGCTACTGTTCCACCCCCCGAAATCCTCTCCGAACGCGGTCGAGTCCAGCTGCTCACCGGCATGGGACGCGTCCCCGGCATACAGGTCGTCGTATACCCGCCGCCACTGCGACACCAGCTCGGCCTCCCGTGCTCTGTCACGGACGAGCGAGACGCCCCTGTCGAGCACCACATACCCCACCAGCTGCGTGTCGGTTCCGGTGTCCCCGTCCGCACGATCGGCGCCGGAAGGGGGTTCGCGGGCGATCACCGCCGCCTGTGTCACCGCAGGATGTGACATCAGTGCCGTCTCGACCTCCCCCGGCTCGACCCGGAATCCCCGAACCTTCACCTGCTCGTCCACGCGTCCGACGAAATCGAGCATGCCGTCGGACGTCCACCGCACCACGTCGCCGGAGCGATACATTCGCGAACCGGGTTCTCCGAACGGGCACGCTACGAACCGTTCCGCCGTCAACCCGGCCCTACTCACATATCCTCGGCCCACCCCGAACCCGGCGACATACAACTCTCCCGCAGCACCGATCGGCACCGGCACCAATGCCGACCCCAACACGAAGACCCGCGTGTTACCGATAGGAATCCCGATCGGACTTCGACCCCCGTGCCCGGCGCGTGCGGTCAACTCCAGGTAGCTCACGTGCACCGTGGTTTCGGTGATGCCATACATGTTCACCAGAATCGGACTGTTCGGACGTTCGCCCGGGAACCAGCCGCGTAGCCGGCCCGGGTCCAATGCCTCCCCGCCGAACACCACCATTCGCAGTACCGAATCAGGCCCCGGGGAATGGTCCTCGCGTTCGGCATCTGCGAACTCGTAGAACGCGGAGGGGGTCTGATTGAGGATCGTCACCTGCTCCCGCCGCACCAGATTCCACAACTCGGCGGGCGAGCGCACCACTTCCCAGGGCACGATCACGGCCCGCCCGCCGTGCGTCAATGCCCCCCACAACTCCCACACCGAGAAGTCGAAGGCCTGCGAATGACACCACGCCCACACGTCCCCGCCTCCGAAACCGCACCACCGATCGGTTCCGGCGAACAACGACACCACGTTGCGGTGGCTGATGACGACCCCTTTCGGGGTGCCGGTCGAACCGGACGTATACATGACGTACGCGGTATTGCCCGGTCTCAGCGGGGCGATCCGGTCATCGTCGGCGGGGTTGATCACCACTGATATGCCGTCGGTGTCGGCGTCGTCCAGGTCCAACACGAGACAGGGAATGTCGTTGTCCGGCAACGATTCCACGGTCGCGGTGTCGGTCAAGAGCAGGAGCGGTGCGGCATCGGTGAGAATGAAAGCGGTTCGCGCGCTGGGATAGTTCGGATCGATCGGGAGATATCCGCCGCCGGCCTTGAGAGTAGCGAGTAGCGCGACGATCAACTCGGAGGACCGTTGCATCGCGACTGCTACGAGGGATTCCGGGCCCACACCGCGAGCGATGAGGTACCGCGCCAACCGATTCGCTCGACCATTGACGTCTCGATATGTCCAGTGCCGATCGCCGAGAGTGAGTGCCACCGCGTCGGGTGTCGCGGCGGCCCGCTGTTCGACCAGGTCGGGAATCGTGGCCCGGGGTACCGGTACCGTCGTGTCGTTCCAGGTACGCAGAACCAGTTCGCGTTCGGCGGGTCGGAGGAAGTCATGTTCCTCTATCCGGCCTTCCGGGTCGGCGACGACCGCACGGACGAACGCCATCAGCAGATCTGCATAAAGCCGCACATCTTCACCGCTGTACAGCGCGCCGTTCGCGTCGATCTCGACATTCATTCCGGCACTGCCCCGACCGCCGTAGTAGATCGAAATCGAGAGGTCGTCCACGGGGCCGAACGACACGCCGCGCATGGATGCCGGATTGCCTGCAAAATCGATCGAATCGAAGAACGGAATGATATTCAGAATCGGACCGAAACGATTCTCCACGGATCCGGACAGTCCTCTGTCTCTCCTGACATCGGAGCCCTGATAACGGGAATGACGCAAGATGGCACGAATCTCGGTACCCACGTCGTGTGCGACGGCGGCGAAAAGCGCCCGCGGTGGGATCTCCACCCGGAAGGGCACCGCATTCGACACCAACCCGGGTGTGCGTCGTGCGGCCCCGACCCGATTGGCGACGGCCAATCGCATCATGAACTCCGACATCCCCGAGAGGCGATGGAAGAGTCCGGCTACCGCTGCCGCCAGGAAACCCGGCATCGGAATCCCGATCGACTCTGCCGCCGTCAGCAACTGCGCGGTCTCGTCGTCCGACACCGTCAGGCTGTGATGCAAAGTCACGGGAACCGGCGAACTCGGATGCCGCGGCAGTCGAAGTGGTTCGGGCAAGGCGGCGGTGTAGTTCCGCCAGAACTCCTTGTCGCGGGTGAATCGGTCGGACCGCCGGTAGCGGGCATCTTCGTCGACGATCAACTCCGGTCCACCGAATCCGGATTCAGGAATCGGTCTGCCGGTCTTCAGCGCTGTGTAGATTTCACCTATTCGAAGCGCAAGAATGGCGACGCCGAACCCGTCCATCACGATGTGGTGGCACACGGCGCACAGGAAGAATCGCGCGCTGTGAACCTTGATCAAGCCTGCTCGATACAGCGCATCCCGTTCCAGATCGAAGGGCACGGCGCCGACCTCGGCCATCGACGCGCTCGCTGCTGATTCGGGGTCTTCCTCAGCACTGACATCGATGAAGAACGGCTTCCACGAGTTCGCGTCCCGCACGACCTGGCGGGGGCCATCCTCGTCCTCGACGAAATTCACCAGTACCGAGCGAGCCTCGTCCGCCACTCGCCGCAGCGCGGCGTCCATCACCGAAGGGTCGATGTCGCCGGAAATGTCGAGATAAGCCGCAATATTGTTCGACAGGCCAGGCGCCAACTTCTGCGCCAGCCAGAGCGCCTCCTGGGCAGACGAAACCCGAAACGAGTCCATCGCGACCATCATCGCCCTCCCGAACACCGGGAGGGTTTCGCCTGGGGGCGAGGTCGATCAGCGTCGACTTGTCGGCATCGCCCTTCCGTTCGCACGGGTCGATTCGCCATAACCATCCATAGAGGGAATCCTCTGATAGTTGAGCCTAACGCGCAGCCTCGACCCCGGGACGGCCTTTGATCGACTTGGATCGCCTTTCCCTCGTCGGAGAGACGCCCGGACGTCAACCTTGTTGTGGACGGCTGGCCTCGACTTCCAGGGACGGCGGACTTAGTGGAAAGGTTCCGTTGGGTCCAGTTGGGTCCCCCCGCATCGGGCGAGAGGCGGACGCACCAGCAATGGCCATTCCAGAATGTGCGATTCGTACCCAGACGAGGACGCGCGCCAAGTACGGCGCTGGTGACGCCAAGTCCGCGAACCAGCCGAAGCCGGGTCGGAGCGCTCATGATGTCCTCGCGTTATGTGAACCAATCCTGCACGGTCTTCTATCTCAGGCCAGTCTGGCCGTGGATTTCCCAAGAATCGGTCTCCTACGGGCCGTCAGATCAGGACCAGCACGGCGATGAGCGCGAGTAACGTCACGACACCCGTCGTGGCTATCGAGCCGAACGCCGCGGGTGCGAAGACCCCGGCCTCGAGCTGGCGGCGCTCGGTCGCACGTCCCGATGTCCGGTCGTCACAGCGGCACGGTCCCTCGGTCGGCGAGGACACCGCGCAGTGTTCGCAGCGCCCGGTGCTGGTCGAGAAGTACCTCCCCCGGTGTCCGGCCGAGCGATGTCGCAGTGTCTTCGGCGCCGAGTCCGACGATCAACCGCAGGATCAGCACATCCCGCTCGCGCGCACACAACACCTCGACGCCCGCGGGAAGTGGAGCACGGCGGCCGCAGGAGGCAGCGACGGTTCGGGTGATCATCCCACTGGTCATCGTATTCAGAAGGTGCAGGAACGGCTCACCGGCAGCAGGCCGATCGGCGAGCATGTGCAGAACCGACGAGCACGCACCGTCCGCGACCGAATCCGCGACCGCGGGGTCGAGTTCGGCTGGGCAGCGGCGGATGGCCATCGGCCGGATCGCAGCGTGCAATCTGCTCATCGCGTCCCGGTCTCCGCCACGTGAAGCTGCTGCGAGACGGTCGAACGAGTCGAGTCGGAACGAGGGCCTCATGCGGGGCTCCTCATCTCACCTGTATTGCCTTGTCAGAAGCACCAGTTGAGACTGGCCGATCCCAGCGGCACGCCGAAGCAGATCGTCACCGACCCGGCGGTGGGAGTCGCGGCGGGTACTGCCTGTGCGGCCGAAGCCGTGGGCGCGGTCAGGGCGCCGAGGGACAGAGTGATGGCAATCGCGGAGAGCGCGGCGGCAATTCGAGTAGACATTTTCAGGGTCCTTGATGTGGTTGATGAATGAAGACAATCGCGCACCGGCACGACACCCGCACCGAGCGCGATTGACGTGATCGGTTTTGCTGGTTCTCCAGCTCCTCCCAGTCGGCGAACATCGCCTCGATACGGCTCTTGATTTCGAACGTGCGGAAGAATTCCGGACGAGTACAGAGGAAGTCAGTGCTGCCGCCGCGGACATGATCTGACGCCTCTTGCATGCGTCAACTTTCGACCGACGTGGCAGGGGACATCGGGATCGTGAATCCGAGAGCGCGATGCCGATCCCGGTAACTTCGAGCGTCTCATGTGCTGGAGCGACTGTTGTAGAGCACAAGGTCATCAACGGCGCCAGCGGGTACGAAACAACGCTAGCGACACGCGGGAATCCGTCTCTGGCCCTTCACAGTCCTTCCGAGTCCGGACAAGAACCCGGCGATGAGAGCCCCGACAGTCGAGCGCCGACGGGAATTCCCGGAACAGGTGCTCCACGAGGACGAGACCGCCCACACCGAGGCTGCCACGCGGTCGCTGCCGGGCTGATCTTCTCGGCGCCGGGCTGCTGGTGTCCGCCTATGGCACCTTCCGGTACCGAGGCGTCGGCCGCAAGCTCGAGGCCGGGGTCCTCGCGCGGCCGGCGTTCGGCTCGATAGCCACGGCGACGTTACACGCGCTCATCGCAGTCGTGGTGGTGATCTGACGCGGCCGCAGCGACCGACGTCTCGGATCGAGTGTCACGCCGCCGCGGCCGACGATGGGCGGCGACGGACGACGCAAGAACAGTATGCGGACACGGCCGGAGTCCGATCCAGTGGTGCGGCGGCCAGCCGGGCCGGTGCTGATCGATCGACAATCGCGTGATCGCCGTCAGTCGATCATGAACCAGCCCCGGACCTGTGCCTCGTGGTCGACGTAGCGTTCGCCGGAGACGTCGACGACGACCTTGTCGATGGTGCCGCCGGTGAACGGGAACGGTGCGGTGTAGTCGGCGGTGACCGGGGAGGCGCTGTCGCGTCCCACACAGATACCGTCGCCGACGAGGCAGAACACGCCGGGCTGGGTGACGATCTCGCTGCTGGCGACCTGTTGGTCGTCGAGGTAGAGGTCGAGGGTGCCGGCGAATCCGGGCATGGTCGGGTCCTCGTTCTTGCCTTTCACGGTGAATTCGGCGGTGCACACGTGGGCGCCCGGGGTGAGGTCGCGGTCGGCGGCGACGTCCTCGATGCGGGTGCCGAGCCAGTTAAAGGTGTAGCGGAGTCGGTGATCCTTGACGTAGAGGCTGTGTCCGCCGGCGACGCCGCCGTGCGCGTAGAGCACGCCCTCCGCGTCGGGGGTGTCGACGTGGACTCCCGCCGCGATGGTGAAGGAGCGGCCGGTGATGGCGGCACCCGCGCTTTCGGGGACGTCCGCGCAGTTCGGGTAGTAGACGTAGTGGTCGCGGGGCTTGGCGGGGTGCGGGCGGTCCGAGAGGACCTGTTCGAGGGCGTTGCGGTCATCGAGGGGCAGGCCCTTGAAGACGCCGGCGTAGTAGAACCAGAGTTCCTTCATCTCGGCGAGGCGGTCCGGTTCGGTGTCGGCGAGGTTGTGGGACTGGGCTCGGTCCTCGTCGAGGTTGTAAAGCTCCCAGACGTCGTGGTGAAAGTTGCCCCAGCCCGAGATCGGCGGGTGCAGGGCACACGCGAGCCACCCCTCGTGGTACAGGGATCGCTGGCCGAGCATCGCGTAGAACTGCGTCTCCTTCCCCGGGGCGGTGGGGTCGGTCAACGATGCGGCGAAGCTCTCACCCTCGATCGGACTCTGCGTGTAGCCCTTGAGCACCGCGGGCGGGTCGATGTCGAGGAGTTCGTAGATGGTGGGCACGACGTCGACCGCGTGAATGTACTGGTGCAGCGGTTCGGGGCGGGGCGCCAGCTTCGCCGGCCAGGAGATCATGCACATGTCGGCGATGCCGCCCTCGTAGCCGGCCCACCGCTTCCAGTACGGGAACGGGGTGTCGAACGCCCAGGCCCATCCGGTGTTGTAGTGGTTGTACGAGGCGGGACCACCGAGTTCGTGCAGGTGCGGCAGTGTCACCTCGGTGGTGTCGGCGACGCCGTTGAAGAACCGCCATTCGTTGAACGACCCGTTCGGGCCGCCCTCGCCGCTTGCGCCGTTGTCGGAGATCACCACGAGCAGGGTGTTGTCCAGTTCGCCCGAGTCGGCGAGGAAGTCGATCACTCGGCCGAGCTGATCGTCGGCGTAGGAGATGAATCCGGCAAACACCTCGGCCATCCGGATGAACAGGCGCTGTTCGTCGGCGGTGAGCGAGTCCCACGGGCGGACGGTGTCGAGCATCGGCCAGAGCTGACCGTCCGGGCCTGTGGTGTTCGGCTCGCCGTGAGGATTGATCGGCGAGAGCTCGGTGTCCGCCGGTAACAAGCCCAGTTCTTTTTGGCGGGCCAGGATCTCGGCGCGGATGGCCTCGTAGCCCTGGTCGAATTTGCCCTTGTATTTGTCGGCCCATTCGGAGGGGACGTGGTGCGGGGCGTGCCCGGCCTGTGGGGCCAGGTACATGAAGAAAGGTTTGTCGGGGTTGACGGCCTTGGCGTCGCGGATGAACTCGATCGACTTGTCGGACAGGTCCTTTGAGAGGTGGTAGCCGTCCTCGGGGGTTGCGGGTGCCTCGATCGGGTGGTTGTCGTAGACGAGGTCGGGGTACCAGCTGTTGGACTCGCCGCCGAGGAAGCCGTAGAAGCGTTCGAAGCCGCGGCCGAGCGGCCACCGGCTCTTGACCGCCGACATGTTGCATTCCTCGCTCGGGGTCAGATGCCATTTGCCGACGCAGTAGGTGTTCCAGCCGCGTTCGGCCAGTACCTCGGAGATGAATCCGTTCTCGAACGGGATGTGGGTCGAGATGCCGGGGAACCCGGAGCTGAGTTCGGCGACCGTGGCCATCCCGTTGGAGGTGGCGTTGCGGCCGGTCAGCAGCGACGCACGGGTGGGCGAACACAGCGCCGTGGTGTGAAAGTTGGAGTAGCGCACACCCGCGTCGGCGATGCGCCGCATGGTGGGGGTCTCGATGGGACCGCCGAAGACGTCCATGCTGCCGTAGCCCACGTCGTCCCACGCAATGATCAACACGTTCGGGGCGCCCTCGGGGGCCTGGGCGGGCAGGTACGGCGACCAGTCCGCCACCGAGTCTCGAATGTCGACCGCGATCTTGCCCTTAAGGTTGCTGGCCATGGTGGTGCTCCTCCGGTCGACGGCCCGCTTGCGCACTTCTCGGCATGCGGGAACCCCACCTTTCAGCGTGGTCGGTGTGGTGTCAGGGCGTCTTCGCACCACCAGCACAAGCCGCGCGGGACTTATTCGCGCACAGTGCAGCAAAGCGCACCGCGGCCACGGCCGGGGTTCGGTGGCCCGCTGGCTTCCCACACCCGAGTTCGGTCATGATGGAACCCATGGCCCATCCGCGCAGCGAGGCCCAGTTCCACCACCTGCGGACGCCGCGGTCCGCGGCGATCGCGGGCATCATCTTCGGTGCGCTCTTCGCCACCAGCATTGTCCTACTGGTCACGGCGATGCCGACCACGCCGGGGGCGCCGTGGGTGCGCGGCGGTTCGAAGATCACCACCGCCCTGTTCCTCGCCCCGATCGCGGGCATCGCCTTCTTGTGGTTCATCGGGGTGCTCCGCGACCGGTTCGGCGACCTCGAGGACCGCTTCTTCTCGACCGTCTTCCTGGGCAGCGGACTGCTGTTCCTCGCCATGACCTTCGTGTCGATGGCGCTCGCGGGCGCACTGCTCGCCGTCTCCCGCCACTCGTCGGATGTCGTCGAGACCGACATCGTCTTCTTCGGGCGGGAGGTGATGCTGCACATCAACAACGTCTACTCCGTGCGCATGGCCGCGGTGTTCATGATCTCCCTGGCCACGATGTGGCTGCGGACCAGGCTGATGCCGAAGCCGCTGGTGATCGGGACGTATCTGCTCGCCGTGGTGCTCTTGGTGGTCGTCAGCTTCAGCTTCTGGGTGGCGCTGGTCTTCCCGGCGTGGGTGCTGGTAGTCAGTGTGTACATCCTCGCCACCGATCACCGGCAACCAGCTCGTCCGGACTGACACCGGTGGGGACGGCGCGTCGTCTGGCAGACCTGGATCACCGCCGCCGACGGTGGGCCGTCCTGCGTGCCGTCCTGGCGGTTGCGGCGACCTGGGCGCTGCTCGGCGCCGTCTACTACCTGGTGCCGGCGAGGAACTACCTCGAAGAGGGCGCCGGCGCCCGGGTGGTGGTCGGAGGTGCGCTCTTCGCCGGAGTTCTGGTGTGGCAGATCCGCCGGATCCTGCGCGCCCCGCTGCCCCAGCTGCGTGCGATCGAAGCCCTCGGCGCGATCATCGCGCTGTTCCTGCTCCCCTTCGCCACCACCTATCTGGCGCTGTCCCACACCAGTCCGGCCTCGTTCAACCAGCACCTCGACCACACCCGGGCCCTGTACTTCACCATCTCCATCTTCTCGACGGTCGGGTTCGGCGACATCGTCCCCAGAACCGACACCGCCCGCATCCTGGTCAGCGCGCAGATGCTCCTCGACCTGATCCTCCTCGGGGCCGTGGTGAAACTCCTCGTCACCGCCGCCAGGACCGGTCTCGGACGAGCACATCCAGGACCGCCTTGGTAGGTGGGTTTGCACCACATCGGGTCGCGCCCCTGAATCGGAAAAGCCGTCCCAGAAACGAACTCACAGGAAATGGACCGACATGAACACTGTCAGATTCTTCGAGCTGGCGACGGAATCGTTCGAGGTGTTGGGTGTTCTGTCGATGGTTGTCGGGTTCCTCTTCGCGTTCGTCCTCGCGGCGTGGACATGGAGGCGAACCGCTGATGGTGGTCGGGCGTTCACCACCCTGCGTCAATCACTCGGAGGGGCGATCCTGCTCGGTCTGGAGTTACTGGTCGCGGCGGACATCGTCAAGACCGTCACGTCCGCGCCCTCCCTCACGGACGCGGCCGTCCTGGGGGTGATCGTGCTGATCCGGACCGTGCTGAGCCTGTCCATCGAAATCGAGATCGACGGAGTAGCACCTTGGAAGAAGGCATTCGTCACCGGACCCCAGGTCCTCGCGCAGGCCACACGCCAGTCGACGCGACAGGACCCCGACCCGCACGAGTGAGGCCCGAACTGCCCCGAGTCTCGCACCCCCGCACCGACCGTGTGCAGGCATCGAACCCTCATTGCCGACCCTCGACGATCTGTCCTTCGGCGCCGCGGCGAGAGACGGTTCACCACCGCTGCTCTGGCCGACAGCGGGCTCGGAGTGCTTTGGTGGAACAGGAGGGGCACACCGATGCAGAGGCGGCTGGTCAGGTCGGGGTCCCCGCCCTAGGAGGGCAGGTCATGAGCAAAGCCGCCACCGCCGGTGCCTACCGTCATCGACGAATCCTGAACGCCGAACTCGCGGTGCTGTACATCCTCGCCGGGCTGGGTCTGGGACTGACCGTGCCGAGAATTCGGCGTGGACCCGACCTGCCGGCCCAACAGGTGATCGGCGTCCTGACCACGATCGGACTCGGCGTGCTCGGCCTGGTCGCCGTCATCTTTTCGCTGGGGATCCTGGTCGGACGGTGGGCGGCCTCGAACTACAGCCCGCGCCTGACCCAATTCCGCGACACCCCGATCTTGCGGCAGACCTTCGCGTTCGCCCTCGGTGTGACCGTCTTCTGCATCTCGGCGGCCTTCACCATCGGCCCCCGCGCCCGGGTATCGATGGCCGTCCTGATTACCGCCATCGTCTTGCTGGTTCTGATGGCGGGCCTGCTCCGGACACTCCAAGTGACAGTGGCAACCTCCATTCAACTCTCGCCCGTCCTGAGTTCCATCGCCGCCCGCGGCCGCAACCTCCTCGACGCCGCGTACCCGGACGACGCCGGCACCACGGCGTCACCCGCGGCGCCCCTGCCCGCGCCTTGCACGACGGTTACCTGGCCGAATCCCACGACCGTGCTGCAAAGAATCCAGGTCGACCGCCTCGTCTGCGCCGCGCAGGCCGCGAATGCGGTCATCGTCCTGCGCGCAGCCCCTGGCATCACCCTGCAGTGCGGCGTGCCCGTGGCCGACATCCACGGACAGCTCCCCGCCTCGGTAGTCCTCGGCGGGCTGGTCGTCGGCAGCGAGCGGACGTTCGAACAAGACCCGCTGTTCGCCTTCCGGCTGCTGACCGACATCGCGCTACGCGCCCTGCGGCCCAATGACCCGGCAACCACCGTCCAGGCCCTGGACTACATCGAGGACCTGCTCGGCCGGGCCGCCGCAGCACCGACCGAACCCCGCCGCGTCACCGACGACCACAACGCTCTGCGCCTGGTGATCGTACGACCGACCTGGGACGAGTTCGTTCGGACCAGCCTCGACGATCTCATCACCGCCGCGGCGACCACACCGAGTGTCCTGATCCGCCTCCAGCTACTGCTCGAACGCGTGCAGCATCGGGCCCACCCGGACCACCATGAGGTGCTCACCGCGCGGCTGACCCGGGTGAACGACCACCTCACCAAACTCCTTCCACCTCTCGCGTGAACAGCCTGGGACAGAACGAACCCTGGGCGGCACATCCAGTTAGCGACACGAAGCGAGGACATCATGACCGCAACCCGAGCCCGGCTGATTCGGTTCCTCGGCGTCACCCGGGCGACAGTGGGCGTGGCAGCCCTGGTGCGGCCCCGGCTGGTGTATCGCTGTCTCGGGGTCAGTGCCGGCGCCGACGGCGACACCGTGGCACGGCTGTTCGCCATCCGCGAGGTCGCAGTGGCCGCTGCGGCCCTGCAACCGGACCCCACCGGACGCCGGCTCGGATTGGCCGTGGGGGTGATAGTCGACTCGGTGGATGCGGTATCGGTAGCAATGGGCAGTCGGAAAGGCGTCAGCGCCACGGGTGCGGTACTCGTGGGAGGCGCGGCGGCTCTCTATACGGTCGCCGGCGCCTACGCGCTCATCAGCTGAGGACGTACGCGGTTCCGTGCACCCGACTCATCGAGGGAACCGACGAGATCGCCGCAGCGACATCACCTATCTCGTACCGTCCGGGCCGGGGATCCGCAGCAGCTGGCCCGACTGGTCCGCAACCTCGTCGACAACGCCGCCCACCACGCCCACACCCGAATTTCCCTTGCGTGCCGCAGGTGCGAGGGGAACGCCGTCATCGAGGTGGCCGACGACGGACCGGGCATCGCCCCGGTGGACCGGGCGCGGATCTTCGAGCGATTCGTGCGCCTCGACACTCCCCGAACCCGCGAATCCGGTGGTTCCGGACTCGGACTCGCCATCGCCGCCGAGATCGTCGCCGCACACCACGGGTCGATCGACATCCTCGACCGGGAGGGTGGGGGTGCGCAGTTCGTGGTCACGCTCCCGCTCGGCGACGACCCCTATATCTCCGAGGGCATCGAGTAACCCACGCCGCGCGTTGACTCACGAAAAATGCGCGCATAACCCTATTCGTTGCCTCATCGAGGAATGCGCGCGTACGGCGCGCCTACCCGGCCCGAGGATGGGTTGTCGGATAGGCCCGGAAGATGGGACTGACGATGAGTCAACGCAAGGCTGTGACGAAGACGGTCGCGACGCGGTATCGGCGGGCCGACAAGTCCGGGAAGGGCCGGATCCTCGACGAGCTGTGCGCCACGACCGGGTGGCATCGCAATCATGCCCGTAAGGCACTCGCCCAGGCGTGCACACCGCGGATCGTCAGGCCCCGCGTCCCGCGGCCGCCAAAGTACGGGCCGAAAGTGGTGGCGGCGCTGATCTTCTGCTGGGCGGTGCTGGGTATGCCCGCCGGGAAGCGGCTGGCCCCGATCCTGCCCGAGCTGGTGGGAGTTCTGCGCCGCTTCGATGAACTCGACATCGACGACGGCACCGCCGCGTTGCTGGTGTCGATGTCGGCGGCCACCATCGACAGGCGCCTGGCCCCCGAACGGAAGAAGCACGAGCTGAGGGGCCGCAGCCACACCAAGCCGGGGTCGCTGCTCGAGTCGCAGATCCCGATCCGCACCTGGGCGGACTGGGACGACGCGAAACCGGGGTTCGTCGAGGTCGACCTGGTCGGCCACGACTGCGGCAACGCTGCAGGTGAGCACGCCTACACGCTGACGGTGACCGACATCGCCACCGGGTGGACCGAGAACCGCAGCGTGCGCAACAAGGCCCGCAAATGGGTGATCGCCGCGCTGGACGAGATCGCGAAGATCACGCCGTTCCCGATACTCGGCGTGGACAGCGACAACGGTTCGGAGTTCATCAATCATCACCTGCTGGCGTGGTGCGAGAAGCGCAAGATCACCTTCACTCGGTCGCGGCCCGGCAACTCCAACGACGGCTGCCACGTGGAGCAGAAGAACTGGGCGATCGTGCGCACCGTCGTCGGCTACCACCGCTATGACACCGAAGCAGAACTGTTGCTGCTCAACAAGATCTGGGTGCTGCAGTCGCAGCTGGCGAACTACTTCTGCCCGCAACAGAAACTCGTCTCGAAGGTCCGCACCGGCGCGAAGGTCGCCAAGAAGTACGACACGGCCACCACCCCACACCGCCGCGCCGAACACCACAAAGCGGTCGGGAAACACGACAAGGAGATCCTTGCCGACACCTACACCGGCATCAACCCCGCCGCCGTCCAACGGCAGATCCAGGCGCTGACCACCGAACTGCTCACGATCGCCACCAACAAGGCCGGGCCGGCCAAAGGCCGCCCCTCCACGCGCGCACTCTCGAATGAGTCAACGAATCAGACTTCGCGCGCATCTTGACATGAGGCAATAGGCGCCCGGACGGTGTCGATGCTCGTCGTACCGATTGGGCGTCGATCTTGCGCCGAAGATACCCGATGTAGACCTCCACGATGTTGTCGTCGCCCTCGTAATTGACACCCCAAACAGATTGCAGAATATCGTGTTTGGTGACGACCGCACCGGCGTGGCGCATCAGGTATTCGAGCACGCTGTACTCGCGGGGCGTGAGCTGGAGGCGGGTCTCCCCGCGGGTGACCCGCCGCATCGCCGGATCCAACGAGAGTCCCCCAGCGCGCAGGACCGGCGGCCGCGGCGGAGCCCCGCGCCGCACCAGCGCCCGCAACCGGGCCACCAGCACCACGAACGAGAACGGTTTGACCAGATAGTCGTCGGCACCGAGGTCGAACGCATCGGCGAGGTCGTATTCGCCGTCCTTGCCGGAGAGCATCAGCACCGGCGTCCACACCCGCTGCTGACGCATCTCCCGCACCACGTCGTACCCGTGTTTGCCGGGCAACATGATGTCGAGGACCACCACATCGAAGCCGCCCTCTGTCGCGGCCGCCAACCCGGCGATGCCATCGTGTTCGACCTGCACGGTGCACCCATCGGCCGTCAGGCCGCGGCGCACCGTCTCGGCCAGTCGCGTTTCGTCCTCGACCAGCAACACCAGCTCCACACCATCCCCGACACCAAAAGGCCAACGGTACGACCATCCACTGCCGACCACGCCGTCCACTTCACCGAGGCGGCCGACCTGAGGACGAGCGCCCGGGCAGTGGTGTCTGGTCAGCTCCGGATCCGCACCGCTCCGACGATCAGCACGACGCCGACCACGACGGCGTACCACGCGATGACCGGCACGATGCCCACAATGCCGGCGCCCGGGGCGAGCAGCAGCAGAACCCCGCACAGGGCCGCGAGGAGGCTGGCCGCCAGCATCCATCTACGCGCCGGCACCGAGCCGACTTAGAGCGTGTCTCATGTGGGGTGCCTCTCTGTTTGTCAAGCGGCCCTTGCGGA
>NZ_JASHKU010000054.1:0-16852 GCF_030056875.1 Rhodococcus sp. IEGM 1351
ATCAGTCATAATGGTGCATCTCCTTTCAGAGTTACACCGTTGTTCTTACAGTCCCAAGCGACGTCGAGTGGAACTACCACACCGAGGCACAGCCGCAGCGTGTCATGCCTCAGATCGAACTGAGTCACCCAATCCCGGTTTAGCCTGTCAATACCGTTCAGTTAGTGAACAATGATGGTGCATTTCGGCGGCTGGGTGGGTTGTGGATGGTGTTGGTGGTGCGCACGTTTGGCTGCCCATTTGAGGACCTTCGTTTGACGACCCGGGGTTTGGCGCAGTGGCGGCGTACCGGGTTGATACGGCGCAGTAGTTTGGCGATGCCCTGATTCCACAATCTGGTGGCGACGTTGCGGCTAGGAGGGGGAAGAGAGCTGTGGGACAGTGATCTTCGGGTGATCCGCAAGGCGGCGACGAAGGACATCCGGTCCGGGTCGTGACTGCCGGCGGTCGCGGCATCGCGCATCAGGGTGCGAATGGCGTAGTGACAGCACAGGTGCCCCCAGATTTCCTGCCGGACCAACGGTGGGGATTTCGACCGCAGCACGGCGCGTGGTCACCAGATCCCGGGTCGGTTGGTGGTGTGCCGCATCCCCGACCTGCGACCGCCCAAGGACCAGGGACAGGGCACGTTGTTCGACGTGTGTCGGTTCCACACGTTCTTCACCACCACCGACCCCGACGACCTCGATACCGTCGCCGCCGACAAGACTCACCGTCAGAACGCCATCATCGAGCAGCTGCACGCGAACCTGAAGAACTCCGCTCTCGCGCATCTACCCTCGAACTCGTTTCCGGCGAACGCCGCCTGGCTGCTCTGCGCGGTGATGGCGTTCAACCTCACCCGTGCCGCCGGCACCCTCACCGGCGATCCCAAACTGACGAAAGCGACCACCGGCACCCTCCGGCGCACCCTCGTCTCAGTCCCCGCGCGCATCGCGTCCTCGGCGAGACGGTTGACGCTGCACCTGCCGACCGACTGGCCGTGGGAAACAACGTGGCACAACTTGTCCGACAACACCTTCGGTCACGCACACCCGATCGTCGCCTAACGCCCAGGGCACCTGCCCGCCCTCGACGCGAAAGCCTCAGTGGAACAACCCGACACGAGAGATCGGACGCTCAACCATGCCCACACACCGTTCCATGCCGCCCAACGAAACTCGCAGCGATCAGGTCAGCGAATCGGTGAATTCAGGCTGAGACAGTTGACCGTCGTTCGAGAGTTCCTGAACTGCTTGTATCCTCGTTATCTGCTGGTGCTCAGTGCATCGAATTTGAGACTTCCGGCTACTTGACGTCGGCATCTGGCCCTGTGAGTGACAACACTTTTGGGAGCCGCACCGAAATTCACCCGGGTGGGTCGGCGCTGCCCACCCGACGACTTCTACGCCGTTACAGTGTCGTTTCGCGGCGCGGCGATCATATTCTGATCGATTAGAATTGCTGAAGGTATGCCCGTACGCGGGGGCCCATGTCCGAGAACCCAAAGAGGCGTGTCTGATTGTGCCATTCGCGCTCGAGTTGGACATCGAGGGTCGATTCCAAGGACTGCCGCAGCAGGCGCTTGACCATACTAACGGCCACGGGCGGTAACTTCGCGATCTCATCTGCCCGAGCCAGGACCGCGTCCCGAAGCTCGGATGGTTCCACGACCTGATTCACGAGCCCGAGTTCTAGCGCCTCGTCGGCCTCGATGGGCGCGAGGCGAGTCAAGAGTTCGAACGCCTTCGAATATCCGACGAGCCGCGGCAGGATGTAGCTCAACCCCATCTCTGGGGACACGCCAAGGGGAATGAACGCAGGCACCAGCCTGGCCCTGGTCGACGCGATGCGAAAGTCGTGCATTAGCGCGAACGCCAGACCGCCCCCTGCCGCTCCGCCGTTGATTCCCGCGATGCTCGGTGTGCCGATATCCATCATCCGTTGAACCCAGCGGCCGACACCAAGCGTGTCTGCCCTGCGCTGCTCGCGCGACTGCGGCGGCATTCCCCAATCGCCTCCGAGCGCGCCCTGAAATCCCACCTCATTGAGATCGATGCCGCCGGCCTGCGCAAGGCTTGCGAAGACGTCGCGGTCAGCGCCGACGCAGAACGTTGACCCTGCGCCGATTGTCGCGATAGCGCGCACGTTTTCGTCTGCATGGGCTGCTTCGAAGGCGTTGACAACGTCCCGGAACAGGGCCCCGTGCACCGAGTTGCCGCGATCGGGCCGGTGGAGCGTAACCATGAGGGTGTTTCGGACACGCTCGGTAAGAACGTTCGGCCCGTCCGTCGATTCCGCGTCAACGTTTTTCAGAGTGTCTGTCATCGTACGGTCCAATCAGTAGGATTTGGGCAGCCCGAGTGAGTGCTCGGCCACGAAGTTCAGAACCATCTGATGCGAGACCGGCGCAATCTTGATGAGCCGCGCCAGCCACCACACGTCGGTGAGGCCGTACTCGAGGGTCAAGCCATTTCCGCCGTGGACCTGAATGGCCTGATCAATGCAGTGAGTTCCGGCCTCGCCGGCGGCGTACTTAGCCATATTGGCGACCTCGCCGGCCCGCGGGTCGGCCGCATCGTACAACGCACATGCCTTCTGGACAAGCAGCTTGGCCGCTTCGAGCTCAACCTTCGCAGCGGCCAGCGGGTGCGAGACACCCTGGTGCGCACCGATCGGCACCCCCCACACGTTGCGCTCCGTGGCGTATCTGACCGCCTTGTCTAGAGCGAATCTACCCAGGCCTATGGTCTGGGTAGCCCCCAAGATGCGCTCGGGATTGAGACCCTCGAACACGGCACGCAGACCGTTGTTCTCCCCTCCGATGAGTCGGTCGCCGCTCACGCGGACATCGTCGAAGAAAAGAGTCCACTGCTTTTCGGGGACATCCACCGCCATCGGGATGAGTTGCCGTTCCATGCCCACGGCGTCGGCGTCGACAATAAACAGTGAGAGCAGCCCACCACGTCCGTCTGGCCGGTCGCCCGTGCGAGCCACCACGACGATCTTGTCAGCGTCTTCGACGCCCGAGATGAAGGTCTTGGTACCGGATAGGACCCATCCTCCATCGGCTGACTTGACGGCGTGCGTGCTGATTTTATGTGAGTTGGTGCCGGCATCTGGTTCTGTGATCGCGAAGGAGAAACGAAGAGCGCCACTGGCGATACCCGGGATCCAGTCCTTTTTGTGCTGCTCGGTGCCGAACTTGGTGATGAGCTGGCCGCAGATCGCTTGCGAGAAAACCAGAGGGACCATGGGACAACCAGCCGCAGCAGTCTCCTCCATCACCGCTACCAGGGCGTGCAGGCTCTGCCCTCCGCCGCCGTATTCCTCGGGCAAGCACACTCCGAGGAATCCCTGCGCCCCCAACACGTCCCACATCTCTCGCGCACCGCCGCCATTGCGAACCTGATCCATGTACCAGGTGTGACCGAAGCCGTGAGCGATCTGGGAAACAGTCTCTCGCAGCGCCCGCTCTTCGTCCGAAGGAAACAAGTCCATGACAGGTGGCGCGGTGCCGGCGACGGTCGTGTTGGTCATAACTACCCCTAACAAGAGTGAATGGTGCCTCTGAAGTGGATGTGCGTCCGAGAGCGTAGATTGCAAACTTATATGACCATATAAGAATTGTGGAGAGCGGGCAAGTAGGCTGCGTCGCGGAACAAACACGCGGTGTTGGCGGGCGAGACGAGGAGTAATGACCGAGGGCGCGGAACCTGCAGCAGGGAGCACCACTGAGGGCAGAAGAGAGCAGGCCAAGCGCGAACGAATTGGACGAATCTTGACTGCCGCGCGGGGCCTTCTGCGCGAGGGGCCTGGGGAACGGCTGACGATGCCGCAAATTGCGGACCGGGCCGGTGTGTCCCAAATGACCATTTTCAACCTCATCGGGGCTCGAGATGACCTGTGGGCAGCGTTAGCCGACGATGCGCTTGCGGACTGGCAAGCGCACGTAGCCCCCATTCGGGACCCGCAGAACCGCGCCCGCGCGATAGTCGAGAGGGTCACACAAGCGGTCGTCGACGATGCGCCAGTGTTCAAGGCTCTCATCTCCTCGTGGGGTGACAGCGGCCGTGTAATCCAGCGCGAGCCAAGTCACGCCCTCCTAAATTGCCTTGAACAGGCAGTCGACGAACACCAGATCGCTGCTGGCATTGATCTGCGCCGCCTCGCAGCCACCATCTTCAGCGGACTTGTGGGCCTGGTACATCAGTGGGCAGCCGGCCTCCTCGACGACCAGGATCTGGTCTCCCGCGCAGGCGATCTAGTCGACGTCGCCTTCACTGCCGGTCGCCCCGGCTGCGAGCCGCGCCGTTGGCGGTTGGAGACGACCGCACCCGAACCTAGCTCGTCCCCCCCGCCAGATTGAGCCCGCAAAAGGCGGCATGCTAGCCGTAGCCGTAGCCCGCGACCTCCACCAGGCCCGCCGAATTTGGCCGCGCCACGTTTCATCGACCATCCCGGCTTCTGTCGCGATAGCTGTACAGATATCGAACCTTCGAGACTGTGACACAACATGTTCGCCACCAGTAACAAGAAGGAAGTGGAAATGGCGACGTTGACAGGGACGCGCGCTGGAGTCAGCTGGCGCCCGAGCCAGCTTCGTCAGACTTTGGCAGAGCGGCGTCGTGCTCGCGCAGGACAAGGTCCATCAGGCCAGGGAATATTCGGTCGAGTTCCTCACTGCGAAGCCAGTTCCGGTGGCGATTGCCGTCGACTTCCTGCTTGATGATCTCGGACTCGCGGAGCACACGCCGGTGTCTTGTCAGCGCCGACTTTGATACTCCGAAGTCTGAGTCGCTGCACGCCGTCCCGGGCTCCTGGGCGATGGAGTGAACGATCGCACGGCGGACGGGATCAGTCAGTGCAAACATCGCCTCGAACGGGTCGAGATCATCCTCGGCCGGGATTGAGAGCGGGCGCGCCAAACGACTTGCCATGGTCCGCTTCCTCACCGATCGAAACTGCGCTGTACACATTCGTGCGTACATCAGCTAGGTAGATGTACACGCATATGTGTACATCTAGTACGACGTTGGCCCACGCCCGCCGATTGCCTATCAACATCTGCTTGCCCGCACCCCGCTGAGCGGGAACACACGAAGGAAACGATGAAAATCACTGTAATCGGTGCCGGAGCGATCGGCAGTAACCTCGCACGTCGTCTCAGCGAATCCGGACACGATGTTGTCGCCGCCGATGCCCGCGGACCGGAAGCCGTTGCCGAAGAACTTCTGGCGGCGGGAGTGCGTGCGGATGAGGTGGACGCTGCAGTCGCGGACCGTGACGTCATCGCGCTTTCAGTCCCGTTCTCCGTCCAGTCGGATCTCGCTGACTTACTGGCCGGCGTGCCTGACGACACGATCGTTGTCGACACGTCGAACTATTACCCCTTCATGATGGGCCCGGTCGAGGCCGTCGACAATGGCCAGGTCGAGAGCGAATGGAGCCAGGAGAAGCTCCGCCGACCAGTCGTCAAGGCGTGGAACGCGGCCCTGGCGGCCACTCAACAAACGCAGAGCCGCCCGAAAGTCTTTGCCGTGCAATCAATGGTGTCAGAAGATCGACGCACCCGAAGGTCGATCATGACCGGATGCCCACCGATCGCGGTGTCGGCCAGCTGTCGGCGGTACCGGGAACGCACGCGAGCGGACTCACCATCACAGTGTCCATCGATCCCGTCACACCCTCCTTGGAGATCACTGACGCGGCGATCTCCAGAATGTGGGCGCGGTTCTTCACCGCGTCCGCACGCGTTCCCGCCGGTGTCGTCGTAGCCATCTGCCAGTCCACGTCCAGCCGAGGCTGTCATACTCGAACGGCCCCGAGCAGATCCTGGACCAGTGAGTCGTCTCCGTTGACCTGCAGCAACTCGAACGGGCGTCGACGCCACAATACGAGTAGCACATCTTGAGCCGGTCCACTCAACGCCGCAACGTCTTTCGCGTGGCCACGAGTAACTGCGACTGATTCGTCGGAGAACTCGAGTAACCATTCGGCGTCGGCTGCGTCGGTGCACTGAAGGTGGACCGACTGACCCCGGAGAGCTACCGGCGTACCACCGGATTCGAGGGCTCGCGGCAGCATTAATCGTGCCCACTCGTCGACACCGTCCGCGGCGACTTCCGTGTCGGCGCCCTCTGGCGCCGATCCACCTACACCGCGCACAGCATCGGCAGCGTCGAATCGATGCACGGTTGCCTCGTGGGCCTGCCGACGGGCCCACGAGGCGGCTGTGCCGGATCCACCGATCGTCGGTACAGGTCGCCCGGGGTCGACCCGCGCGAACTCAGCGAGCAACTCGTCGAGTACTCCGGAATACTCGACGAGGCACGCACGTCCGCGAGGCATCCCGCGGTCGGTCCGTATTTGACTGATCTCCGCATGCGGATCGGCTCGCAGCGCAGCAGCCACCCACAGCTGAACCTTCCCGACATGGCGAACCACCTGTTCCAGCGTCCATCCCGGGCATGACGGCACTGGAGCATTCAATGCGTCAACCGGCATGGCCGCGATTCGGCTGCCTTCCGTGCGAAGGACAGAAAGGAAGCGGTCGAATGTGACAGACGTCGATGTGCCCACGGTTTATTGTTGCCCGGCCTTCTAATAGGCGACGGTCGTATTATAGAGCGGCGAATCGCAACTTCTTGGTCCGTACATGCGCTAATGGTCTGTCGTTGAGACCGACCGTTTCGAGATCTTTCCGTTCCGCTCTCCCCCCAGAGCCTCCAGACTACGAACAGCCATGTCAGCCAGAAAGGGACCCACGTCCTTCGAACCCGCGGGACCACCGGACCTCGTGGCGTCTGACATCAGCAATGCTTGCACAGCGCGAGTTGCTGTGCGCAGTCGATCGGCTGACCAACCCGGATACAGCCGTTCCAGACAGTCCGTCCACCGCTCGACGTAGCGACGGAGTCGACGCTGGTAACGACGCTTGTACGGCTCCGCCAATGCACGATGTTCGCGCTCCCAGATTCCTGCCAGACGTCGATGCGTCAGCGCAAAGGATACGAGACCATCGATGAGTTGTCTCAGTTCTTGGTGGGGATCGTCGTGAGGTGCGGTTAAACCGACCAACATTGCGTCAATCGCTCGATCGAAGAGCGTCGCGAGGATTTCGTTCTTCCCCTCGAAGTGCCTGTAGATCGCCGATCCAGTGACGCCTGCGGCTTCGCCGATCTCGTCGACACCAACGGCATCGAAACTCCGCTCGAAGAAAAGCTCTTCGGCGACTTCGAGGATCTTCTCGTCTCTTCCCACCCGAGTATCGTACGTCACGAACGTGAACGACCGTTGCCGAGATGGTCTCAGAACCCATATCGACTCGCCCATTACGCCCCGTAGGGTGAATGTTGAAGGAGCTGGTCGAAGCTCGACAAGGTGCAACCCATCATCGGGAACTCCGATCAATGGCGGGGAGACGACGTCAGTCGCATCCCCACTCCGGTGTCGAACGGCAAAGCATGTCGCCCGCTGCGTCTCGACCAGGAAAGAGTCTTCCTTGTTGCTCGGATCGAAGGACACTCACGGTTCGCGCTGCTCAGACCGGGCCGGGCTTGGGCACGTCGAAGCAACATCGGTTGCGGAGTGAACGTCGGCGGTCTGGCCGGCACATCGCGCTCCATGCGTCAGCGTTCGAGCGCGCCCTTCACTGCGTAACGTGCGTTCTGTCGATACGAGTCTGAAGCCTGCAGCAGCGATTGGTCAGAGCGATAAGAGAGTCACTCGACATTACGCGTTCCATCACCGGCGCCTATCGAGCCGGATCAGCACGGCCTTCGACACCGGGGTGTTCGACTTGACCGCCACGTGATCGAGCGGGATCAGCGGATTCGTCTCCGGGTAGTAGGCGGCGACGTTCCCCCGCGGCGTCGGGTACGGCACCAACCGGAAATCATCCGCCCGGCGCTCCTGCACCGTCCCGTCCGGGGCCTCCCACTCGGAGATCAGGTCCACCCGGTCCCCGTCGGCGTACCCGAGGGCGGCGATGTCCTCGGCGGCGATGAACAGCACCCGCCGTCCGCCCTTGACGCCGCGGTAGCGGTCGTCGAGACCGTAGATGGTGGTGTTGTACTGATCATGCGACCGTATCGTCTGCAAGATCAACCGGCCCTCGGGCACCGGCAGCCAGGACAGTGCGTTGACCGTGAAATTGGCCTTCCCCGTGCCGGTGACGAACCGGCGCTCGTCCCGCGGCGGGTGCGGCCACCCGAACCCGTCCGGCCGGCGGACCCTGGCATTGAAGTCCTCGAACCCGGGAATGACCCTTGCGATGGAATCGCGGATGCGGTCGTAGTCGGCGGTGAACTCCTGCCACGGCACCGAATGGTCGGGACCGAACAGGGCCTGCGCGATCCCGCACACGATCGCCACCTCGCTGCGCAACTGGTCGCTCGCGGGTGTGAGGCTGCCGCGGGACAGGTGCACCACCGACATCGAGTCCTCCACCGACACCTGTTGCTTCCGACCGGACTGCACATCCTTGTCGGTGCGGCCCAACGAGGGCAGGATCAGTCCGGTTCGCCCGGTCACCAGGTGCGAGCGGTTCAGTTTCGTCGACACCTGCACCGTCAACGCACAGTTACGCAGCGCGGCCTCGGTGGTCTCGGTGTCCGGGGTCGCCGAGACGAAGTTGCCGCCCATCCCGACGAACACCGACGCCTTCCCGTCCCGCATCGCCCGAATCGAGTCGACCGCATCCCACCCATGTGTGCGGTGACCGGATACCGAATTCGGTGTCCAGCGCCGCCAGGAACGATTCGGGCATCTTCTCCCAAATCCCCATCGTCCGGTCACCCTGCACGTTCGAGTGCCCGCGGACCGGGCACACCCCGGCCCCGGGTTTGCCGATCATCCCCTGCAACAGCAGCAGGTTCACCGCATCTTGAATGGTCGCGACCCCGTGCTTTTGCTGGGTCAACCCCATCGCCCAGCAGATGATCGTCTTTCTCGAGGCGATCAACGCCTCCGCCGTGGCCTGGATCTGTTCGAGCGACAACCCGGTGGCCTGGACGACGGTGTCGAGATCGACCTGCCGCAGATGCGCCGCGCACTCCTCGAACCCGGCGGTGTGCCGGTCGATGAACTCGCGGTCCAGCACCGTCCCGGGAGTGCGGTCCTCCGCCTCGAGCGGCAACCGGCCCAAATCCCTGGAACAGGGCCTGGTCGCCGCCGATCCGGATCTGCAGGAACTCGTCGGCGATCTGCACACCGTCGCCGACCACCCCGTGCACCTTCTGCGGATCCTTGAACCGCAACAACCCGGCCTCCGGCAGCGGGTTGATCGCGATCACCCTCGCCCCATTCGCTTTCGCCTTCTCCAGGGTCGACAGCATCCGCGGGTGGTTGGTGCCCGGGTTCTGCCCGGCGATCAGGATCAGGTCCGCGTTCTCGATATCCGGAACGGTCACCGAGCCCTTCCCGATCCCGATCGTCTCCACCAACGCACTGCCCGACGACTCGTGGCACATGTTCGAGCAGTCCGGCAGATTGTTCGTCCCGAACGCCCGAATCATCAACTGATACACGAACGCCGCCTCATTACTGGTGCGCCCCGACGTGTAGAACACCGCCTCATGCGGCGATGCCAACGCCCGCAACTCGCCGGCGATCATCGCGAACGCCGCATCCCAGCCGATCGGCTCGTAATGCGAGGCCCCCGGCAGCAACACCATCGGATGCGTCAACCGGCCCTGCTGCCCCAACCAGAACTCGGTACGACCCAGCAGATCCGCCACCGAATGCTCGGCGAAGAACTCCGGTGTCACCGTTCGGGTGGTCGCCTCCTCCGCGACCGCCTTCGCCCCGTTCTCACAGAACTCCGCATGCTTGCGGTGCCCCGGAGTCTCCGGCCACGCACACCCCGGACAGTCGAACCCGTCCCGCTGGTTCAACTTCCACAACGTCCGGGCCGTGCGCACCGGACCCATCTGCTCGAGCCCACGACTCAACGACACCAACACCGCAGGAACACCTGCCGCATAGGATTTCTCGTGCGTGACGACGACATCGTCCTCGTCGAAGATGTACCTGTCGGTGGTGTCGATCATGGAATCAGTTTCCTCGTGCAATCCATTCGACGAGGTGCGGGGCCTCGACACCGCTTCGCGGTCACCGCACAACCCAGTCACGAGCCGCGATCCGTCCGTGCGGAACTGGTAAAGACATTCGGGACGCCCGTCCATCTCTAGGACCAGAGTGCTGCGCCTCCCGCACAGATCACCGAGATGAACTGGACAGGATTGGTCCTCGAACCGTAGGGGAGGATTCGGTGCCTGACCAACACACCGCTTTCGCTCTGTTGCCAGGAACCCCCGCCGCACGTCTCACAGTGCTGGCAACGACGCTACGTCGCGATCCGGTCAGCCAGCTCCGTCGCGAGTGCGGTACTCCCGTCGATTCCAAGCCGGAAGTAGCGTGCATCCGCGTACAATTGTGATATCGGATATTCCCGCATGTACCCGTACCCGCCGTGCAGCTGCATGCCCTGATCGGAAATCCGCGAGAAGAGTTCGATCGCCTGCAATTTCGCAACTGCCGAACGTTCGGTGGTGAGGGTCGATGACACTCGTTCCGCGATTACGGCGTCGATCAACGTCTCGGCGGCTTCGCATTGTGCGAGCGCTTCGCCGAGTACAATTCTGGTGTTTTCGAACGACGCCACGGGAGTTCCGAACACCTTGCGTTCTTTGACGTACGCGATCGTGGTGTCGAGAGCGGCACGAGTACCGGCGACGGCGAGAACGGCCAGCCACAGGCGGTCGTCCTTGTCGAAATCCGCCACTGCCGCGTGAGGGAGTCTGGATTTGGCCGGCACTCTGACTTCGTCGAATATCAGGTCGGCCAGGTTTGCACCGCCCAGAGCTAGCGGGGTCGCTACATCGGTGCGGGCGATGCCGGGAGACGTTGTATCGACCAACACCACTGCATCGTCGGCGGCAGGGTCGGAGACACGCAATACAAGCAAGCCTGCTTCCGGACCGTCGACGACAGAATGCGCGTGCCCGTACAGGATGAGTTCGTCACCGCTTGCCGTTACCCGTAGGGCGGTTCGACCGATTCCCACTCGGGTGACCCCGGTGGCCAAACCGGGCAACCACTGCGCGCGGGTCTCAGCGGTGGCGTGCTCGGCGATGAGCGGCGCTGCGACGCCGGCGTGAGCCACCACACGGACGGCATGACCTAGATGCCCTGCGCGGACGAATTCCTCAGCTACGGTGACGAGGAAGCGTGGGTCGGGTGATCCGCCCCCACCGTATTCCTCCGGTACACCGATTCCCAGGAAACCGTTCGTGGCCGCGTCGACGACGAGGTCGTCCGGATCGGCATCTCGTTGGAGCAACTTGCGGACGGTAGTGCGAATGTCTTCATGCTCGGCATCAAATACTGTGCGCATCTCAACACCGCCGGCCTGCGCGCCGAACCGCACACGTTCGTGCACGGCCTCTCACAACTGAGGAGGACCTCTCGAGGACTGAATAGACAATTGGCTCGGTCACAAAGCTCTCCCGGTCGGTCAAGTGTTGGTCCAGGCCGGCGCGCGCTTCTCGACGAACGCCCGTGCCCCTTCTGCTGCGTCGTTCGAGTTGCGGACCGCGTCGGTGTAGGGCGCTTGGTTGACAAACGCCTCACTGAGATTCCATTCGGTCGAACGATCGATCAGTAATTTGGCGGTGCGGACCGCAATCGGCGCATTCTTTGCGATAGTTGAGGCCATGGCCAGTGCGGTGTTCAGTGCATCCCCGGCCGGGACGACTCGGTTCACAAGCCCGAGTGCAGCTGCTCTATCGGCACCGATCGGTTCACCGGTCAGGGCAAGCTCCATCGCGATTGCGCTCGGAAGTTTGCGAGGAAGCCGCAGAACGCCGCCCGCCGCAGCGACCAGGCCGCGTTTGACTTCGGGCAATCCGAATTGTGCGTTGTCACTGGCCACAATGAGGTCACACGCGAGCGCGAGCTCGAACCCACCGCCCAGTGCTTTTCCCTCGACTGCGGCGATAATTGGCTTTGTCGGCGGGCGCGTGACGATGCCGAATGCTCCCCGATCCTTAGTGAGGGGACGCTCTCCCGTGGCACTGAACGCTTTGAGGTCCATGCCAGCGCTGAACACATCACCGACGGCTGCCAGCACACAAACCGCGATGTCGGTCCGCTGGTCGACCTCGTCCAGGGCCGCCGCGATGGCGTCGGCGGTAGCCTTGTCGATGGCGTTTCTCGACTCGGGGCGGTTGAGGGTGACCACCGCGGTTCCCTCAACCACCTCGAACGCGACGGTGGAGCTCATCGGGGCGCCATCCGGATCGCACCGTCGAGTCGGATAGTCTCGCCGTTGAGCATTCCATTGTCGATGATGTGGAGAGCGAGTTTGGCGTACTCATCCGGCTGTCCGAGTCGGCTCGGGTGAGGTACGGTCTTCGCCAGGGAAGCGCGGACGTCGTCCGACAGGCGATTGAGCAGTGGCGTTTCGAAGGTTCCGGGTGCGATGGTGCACACGCGAATGTTTTTGCCGGCCAGATCGCGAGCGGCAACTATGGTCATGCCGACGATTCCGGCTTTGGCGGAGGCATAGGGGATCTGGCCGATCTGGCCTTCGAATGCAGCGACGGACGCGGTGAGGATGCACACACCACGGTCACCATCGATCGGCTCGTTCCGTGCCATTCTCGCAGCGGTCAACCGCAGCACGTTGAACGTTCCTATCAGGTTGATACTGACGACGTCACTGTAGGTCTCGAGCGAGCCGGGCGTGCCGTCCTTTGAGACGAGCCGAACCGCTCCCCCGCGCCCTGCGCAGTGCACCAGCACCCGAACCGGACCGGACGCTTCAGCGGCGTCGAGTGCTGCGTCGACCTCTTCTTCGCCACGCACGTCTGCCGCGGCGAACCGCACGCGATCACCCAGCTCTTTGGCGATCGTCTCTCCGTCAGACGTTGCGAGGTCGACAATGATGACGGAACCGGCGCCTCCGTCGAGCAGCCGCCGCACCGTTGCAAGTCCCAGTCCCGAAGCACCACCGGTGACAACGGCCGAGATTCCCTTGAGGTTCACAAACTGGACCTTTCTAGTGCGGCGTGGTTGAAGTAGTTTGACCGTGGTTAGTGGCGGTGAAAGCCCGATGGATCCGCCGAAAATTGTTAGCACGAAATCGACGGAGGTCGGGCGGATGCGGCGGCCCGGAATGGCGGGACTAGGGGGTCGCGCGGTTCGCCTCGGCCAGGGCGTCTGTGAATGAACGACGGCTAGACGACTCGTGTTGTGCGCCGCCCGCTGCCACGGCTAACCATCTTGCGTTGGCTCGTGCGAGAGCGATATTCGTAAGGATTCGTTGGATCGATTCGGTGGCACGGCGAGGCGTGATCAGACTGACACATGCAATGACAGCATGAATGATGAGCAACGGCATTTGGGAGGCCTTCTAGGTTTGCGTCGCGATGCCTAGTCGGGGAACGGAATACCTCGCGCACGGAGGGTCCGATGCTACGTTCTGAGCCAGTACGACCGGCAGAAGTCTTCTAGCACAGGCCACTAGATTCGCTCGATAATGGTGGCGTTGGCCATGCCGCCGGCTTCACACATCGTCTGCAGTCCGTATCGACCACCGGTGGCCTCGAGAGCGCCCAACATCGTGGTCATCAATCGTGCTCCTGAGGCTCCCAGCGGGTGGCCCAGGGCGATCGCGCCTCCGCGCGGATTCAGCCTTTTGGGGTCCGCATCGAAATGGGCCTTCCAGGCGAGCGGTACCGGCGCGAAGGCCTCGTTAACTTCGTAATGGTCGATGTCGGAAAGGCTGAGCCCAGACCGGGCCAGCACCTTCTCCGTCGCCGGGATGGGCGCGGTAAGCATGGTAATCGGATCGTCCCCCGCGAGAGCGAATGAGTGGAACCTGGCGCGGGGACGCAGATTTAGCTGCTCTGCGCGTTCTTCGGTCATGATCAGGATCGCCGCGGCCCCGTCGGCCAGCTGCGACGAGTTCCCTGCCGAGACGGACCAATTGATTTCAAGGAATCGGTCGGACATTTCACTCGACTCGAACGACGGCCTGAGGGTCGCCAACGCTTCTACCGTGGTGCCGGGCCGGATCGTCTCGTCAGTGGAGACAAGCGTGCCGTCGGCCGATGTAATCGGGACGATCTCACTCGAAAAGTCCGCTGCGGCAGCCAACTCGTGTGAGCGTGCCGAAAAGTCATCGAGTTCGTGTCGTGAGAACCGGTATCTCGCGGCGATCAACTCGGCCGAGATGCCCTGCGGGATGAGACCGGGTGCATAACGGGCTTGCACCTTGGGCCCGACAGGGTCTTGTCCGATACGTGAGGAGAACATCGGGATTCGGCTCATCGACTCGACGCCGGAGGCCACCACGATGTCGTAGACACCGGAGATTACGCCCTGCGCAGCGAAATCGGCCGCCTGTTGACTCGAGCCGCACGCGCGGTGGATGGCGACGGAGGGCACGGATTCGGGAAGTCCCGCCGCCAACCAGCCCCATCGACCGACGGGACCGGCCTGTTCCCCGACCTGGCTGACGCACCCGGTGATGACATCGTCGACCATAGCCGGATCGATATCGTTTCGCTCGAACAGGCGTGTGAACACTTGACCGAGCAAATCCGCGGGGTGGACGGACGACAGGGCCCCACCGGGCTTGCCGTCTCGGGGGGCACGCCCCTTACCCATTGGGGAGCGAACCGCATCCACGATGACCGCAGTACGAGTCATTCTTCATCTCCTTCAGCCTGGTCGCAGAGCGTGAACGCCACCCTGTCGAAACAGCCTCGGTCTTGTAAGGCTTGTCCCCGCAAACTTAGCCTCGCATCATGCAGTTGTCAACGATCGTTAACACGCTACACCTAGCTCACTGCAGCCCCTCGGTCGAGACGTCACCTATCCGGCCAAGTGGCGTGACGATCCGTCGAGCACAAGGGTTCCGTGCACCTTGGTCGTCAACTTCCCGGTCCGGTCCCGGACAAGCACCGTCACGAACGACATGGACGCACCGATTCGATCCACGACTGCCTCGAAGGTCAGCGGGGGAAACGCGGGACGCAGATAATCTGCGGATATCGAAGCAGTTGCCGGCAAGGTGGACGGAGCCAGCATCGTCATCGTGACGATTCCCAGAACTTGGTCCGCGCACGCCACGAGAGCTCCGCCGTGCACGGCACCGTTCGGGTTGAGTGGCCAGTCCGAGTGTTTCATCTCCACCACCACTCGGCCGGCCTCGATCTGCAGGCAACGGAGCCCGATTCGTCGGGAGACCGGCATTCCTTCCGCCCACCTGGCCCACTCGTCCCAGCTCGACCCGTGCGGCGGCGACTGAGGAACGTGGACATCATCTTGTTGCATCGTCATAGTCGCACCCTATCGCTTTGCGGAACGATCGTTTACCGTACTCTAGGGGTCAACGCAGATCGGACAACTTCGGGCACTTCACCGATAGGTTCGAGAGATCGGACAGATCGGATGAGCAACTCTGCTGTCGTGCTTCCGACTGGCGCTGGCGCATCGACCAGCTGCTACGAAGTCCGGTGGCCGACGCGCCGGCATGAGGGTGTTTGCAACACGCATCAACCGATCTCGGTCCATATCGAACGAAGGAGAAACATGACACCCACGGAGACCGTTGGGCCGCTGGCAGGGCTGCGAGTAGTCGAACTTGCAGGTATCGGACCCGGACCTTTCGCCGCGATGCTCCTCGCCGACCTCGGCGCCGAGGTCATTCGCGTCGACCGCCCCGGAGACGGCGCCAGTGCCATTCCCCCCCATCTCGACGCGATGCGTCGGAGCCGGAAATCGGTAATTCTGAATTTGCGTGACGAAGCAGGCGTCGGCGCGTTACTAGACCTCGTCGAGAAGGCCGATGTGCTCATTGAAGGCTATCGACCTGGCGTGACGGAAAGACTCGGCCTCGGCCCTGACCAGTGCTGGGCGCGCAATCCGCGATTGGTGTACGGACGAATGACCGGCTGGGGACAGGAGGGGCCTCTGGCTTCATCCGCGGGACATGATATTTCGTACCTTGCACTGACCGGCGCACTGCATGCCATGGGCCGCAGCGGTGAAGATCCTGCAGTCCCACTCAATCTGGTCGGAGACTTCGGCGGCGGTTCCTTGTATCTCGTCGTCGGTATCCTCGCCGCCGTCTTTGAGGCCGCGCGGTCAGGACGCGGACAGGTCGTCGATGCGGCGATCGTCGACGGTGCCGCATCCTTGACCACTGTCATGCACGGGATGATGGCGGCAAAGCTGTGGCGCGATGAGCGCGGCGCCAACGAACTCGACACCGGGCGACCCTGGTACGAGGTTTACGCGACTGCCGACGGAAAACACGTTGCAATCGGTCCCATCGAACCGAAGTTCTTTGCCGAGTTCATGACCATGATCGGACTGGACCCGAACAAACTCGACCGCCGCGACCCAGAGTCGTGGCCAGTTCTCAAACAACGTATCGCGGACGTCTTCAGGACGAGAACCCGCGACGACTGGGCAAAATTCTTTGAAGGCACAGACGCGTGCGTGTCCCCAGTGTTGAGTTTCACTGAAGCACCCTCCCATCCTCATCTTGCGGCACGAAAGACGTTCGTCGAGGTGGCAGGCGTCACGCAGCCCGCCCCGGCGCCACGGTTCAGCCGCACGCCGGGGGCTGTCCAGTCAGGTCCGTCCACTCCCGGAGCGCATACTCGCGACGTTCTGACACGCTGGGGGGTACGCGAAATCGACGCACTTTTCGACAGTGGCGCCGCCGTGCAGACCTGACCTGCACAGCGGACCCCTCGGAGGTCTCACCCACGACCTCCCGTCCGAAACGACGACTAACCACTAGTAGTACTTTGTTAGGTAGGGAAGGTGTGGTGGCACAGTGGGCAGGTACCGA
>NZ_JASHKU010000055.1:0-16576 GCF_030056875.1 Rhodococcus sp. IEGM 1351
ACCGGGCCGGATTCAGCAACTCCACCAACCGCTCGAACGGCGCATCCTGATTCTCATACGCCGCCAACGCCTTACCCCGCACCCGGTCGAGCACCTGATCGAACCGCGGATTCCCCGACACATCCACACGCAGCACCCAGGTATTGACGAAGAACCCCACCAACTCGGCCAGGGCGTCGTCGGTGCGGCCCGCGATCGGCCCGCCGATCGCAACGTCCTCCCCCGCGCCAAGCCGGTGGAGCAGCACCGCGAGCACAGATTGCAGCACCATCGAGAGTGTCGCCCCCGCGCTGCGGGCCAGTTGGGTTACCTCCGAACCCAGTTCCGGTGCGACTGTGAACTCCACCGTGCCGCCGCGGTAACTCGGTGCCGGCGGTCGGCACCGATCGGTGGGTAGGTCGATGCACTCCGGCAACCCCGCCAACTCGCTACGCCAATACTCGACCTGAGTGGCCAGCACACTCCCCGGATCATCCGCACTGCCCAGAAGCTCCCGCTGCCACAACGTGTAATCCGCATAGTGGACCGGCAACGGCACCCACCCCGGCGCGTGGCCCGTCGTGCGCGCCGCGTACGCGACGGCGATGTCGCGGGCCAACGGCGCCAGCGAACCCCCGTCCCCCGCGATATGGTGCAGCACCAATACCAGCACGTGCTCTGATTCGGAAACTCGGAAAATGCGGGCCCGCAGGGGTATCTCGACCGACAGGTCGAATCGACAGCCCGCCGCCTCCGCGACTGCATCCATCAGAGTGCTGTCCCGCACGTCGACGATCTGAACCGGCAGTTCCGCGACGACCTGCTCAGCCGGCAGGATCTGCTGGAACGGCACACCCCCTTCCTCACCGAACACGGTTCGCAGGCTCTCGTGCCGGGCGACGACGTCCGCAACAGCGGCTGCGACCGCCCCGGTGTCGAGGTCGCCGGTGAGTCGCACCGCGACCGGAATGTTGTACGTCGCCGACGGGCCCTCGAACCGATACAGGAACCACAACCGGGCCTGCGCGAACGACAGCGGCACCCGCTCGGGCCGCACCCTTGCGGTCAGTGGCACCCGGACCGGGCCTTCCCTGAGTCGGGGTGCCAACTCCGCCACCGTCGAGGACTCGAACACCACCCGGATCGGAACCTCCACACCCAACACCGACCGAATCCGGCTCACCAAGCGCGTCGCCGACAACGAATGCCCACCCAGGTCGAAGAAACTGTCGTCGATTCCCACCCGCGGCACGTCGAGCACGTCCGCGAACAACGACACCAGAGTTTCCTCGACCGGCGACCGCGGACCCCGGAGTATGCCGCCGGTGAACTCCGGTTCCGGCAACGCTTTCCGGTCCAGTTTCCCGTGGGCCGTCAACGGCAGCTGATCCACCGCCATGATCACCGCCGGAACCATGAAGTCCGGCAACAACCCTGCCACGAAACGACGAACCCCGGTCGCCGAATCACTCGACCCGTCGACCCCGTCGATATCGAGAACTACATATCCGATCAACTCGGTGCCACTGCCGGTGGCGCGGGCCACCACTACCGCCTGCGCCACCGCAGGATGCTTCAGCAGCACCGCCTCGACCTCGGCGGGTTCGACTCGGAACCCCCGCACCTTCACCTGCTCGTCCGCGCGCCCCACGAACTCGAGCTCACCCTCGGCGGTCCACCGCACCAAATCCCCCGACCGATACATCCGCGCACCCACCGCCCCGAACGGACACGCCACGAACCGCTCCGCCGTCAACCCCGACCGGCCGAGATAACCGCGGGCCAGCTGCACCCCGGCGATGTACAACTCGCCCACCACACCCACCGGAACCGGCACCAACCCCGCACCCAGCACGAAGACCTGGGAGTTCCACACCGGCGCGCCGATCGGCGCGCTCGTGTCTTTCGACGGGCCGCATCGATGGTGGGTGACCTGGAGGGCCGTTTCGGTCGGCCCGTACACGTTGTGTACCGCAGTGCCACTGCGCTCCATGAAGTGGTTTGCCGTCGAGGACAACAGGTTTTCGCCGCCGCAGAAGACTCGTCGAAGCGAGTCGCAATCAGCCGGCTCGAGTCTCTCGTCGACCATGGCCAGCATCGACGGCGAAAAGTCGCCGGTGGTGATCTTCTCCGATCTGATCATCTCGGCGAGATAGGCCGCATCGCGGTGTCCCTCGGCCTTGGCGATCACCAGCCGCGCCCCGACCTCCAGTGGCAGGAACATCTCCCACACCGACACATCGAATGTCGCGGGGGTCTTCTGCAGCACCACGTCGTCGTGGTCGAAGCCGAAATGGTCCCGCATCCACAGCAACTGATTCACGATCGCCGAATGGCTGACAGCGACCCCCTTCGGCCGGCCCGTCGAGCCGGACGTGAAGATCACGTACGCCGTGTTACCCGGCCTCAACGGGGTGATTCGATCCTCGTTGCGGACGGGTGAGGAGTCGACATCAGGTCTTTGCGCGCCATGGATCTCCAGCACGGGGACGCCGCCCGGGATCTGTACGCGGTCGGTCGATCGCGTCAACACACAGACCGGTGCCGCGGACTCCATCATGTGCCGGATATGTTCGCTGGGGTAGTCGGGGTCGATCGGCACATATGCTCCACCCGCCGTCACGACCGCATAGATTCCCACCACGAGATCGATCGAACGTCGCACGGCGACACCGACCAGAGACTCCGGACCGACACCGTGCGCGATCAGTCTCCGAGCCAACCGGTTCGCTCGCTCGCCGACCTCTCGATACGTCAACTGCTCGTCGTCGGACGTCAGGGCCACCGCCTCCGGCGTGACAGCCGCCTGGCGTTCGAAAAGGTCGGGAAGTGTCACCTCCGGCACGGGGACCGCAGTGCCATTCCACGTGCCCACCACCAGCCGACGCTCGCCTGGTTCGACGAGGTCGATGCGGTCCACGGCGACGTGAGGGTCGTCCGCGACTGTCTGCAAGATACGGGTGAGCCGCCGGGCGATCGTGTCGACGGCTGCGGCGCCGAACAGGTTCGGCAGATACGCCACGGTCAACCGAAGTTGGGAGTCGACTCTCGCGATCAGGGTCATGGGGTAGTGCGACGCGTCGATCGTACGGACTCCGGTGACGACCATTCCGTCGATGGGGTTTGCGGCTGCCAACGCGGCGCGATCGATCGGGTACGACTCGAACACGACGAGGGTGTCGAACAGGTCGCGCACCCCGGCGGCCTTGTTGATCTCCGTCAACCCGAGGTAGTGGTGATCGAACAAGCCGGCCTGCTGCTTCTGCAACCGGGTCAACAACTCCGCAGCAGTGTCGCCCGGTGTGGACTGAACCCGCACCGGCAGGGTGTTGATGAACAAGCCCACCATGGACTCGACACCGGGCAGTCCGGCCGGTCGGCCGGAGACCGTCGCGCCGAACACCACATCCCGCCGGGCGGACAACTGTCCGAGCAGAATCCCCCACGCTCCCTGAACGACGGTGTTCAGCGTGACACCCAGTTCGGCGGCCCGCACCGACAAGCTCGTGGCCGTCTCCGGGGGTAGTTCGACCGTCACGTGCTCTTCCCCCGAGGTGGTTTCCCACTCCGGGTGCGCGGGCGCCAGCAGGGTCGGCTCTTCGATCCCGTCGAGGGCCTGCGCCCAGATTCGACAAGATTCGGCTCGGTCGCGCGCGGCCAGCCAGACCAGGAAATTCCGGTATCCGGTCGCTCTCGGTAACGCGGCGGCGTCGCCTCCCGAGACGTACAGCGCGAGTAGTTCCTCGGCGAGCAGTGGCATCGACCATCCGTCGAGCAGCACGTGATGATTGGTGATCACCAGCTCGAATCGATCCTGTCCCATCGTCACGAGCGTGAATCGGATCAGCGGCGGCGTCGCCGGGTCGAAATGTGTGGCGTGATCCTCGACGAGAAGACGTTGGAACTCGCCGTCTCGAGTGCCCTCGGGAAGGTTCCGCAGGTCGACCTCGCGCCATGGCAACGCGACTGCGCCGAGGACGACCTGTACCGGCCCGGTTTCGGAATCGTCGACGAACGCGGTCCGCAGGTTCGCCTGGCGATCCAGCAATGCCTGTCCCGCAGCGTGAATCCTCTCTGGATCGACCCGTCCGCCGAGGTGCAGAACGAGCTGGGTGGTGTACGCGTCGAACGACGAACCGGCCAGCATCGAGTGGAACAACAGGCCGGATTGCATCGCGGTCAACGGCCACACATCCACCACGCCCGGGTACCGGTCCTCCCACGACTCGATATCGTGTTGCGACACCGACACCAGCGGCACGTCGGACGGTGTCAGCCCGCCGGCCCCGGGCCCCTGCGCGTGCCGAGCCAGTGCCGAGACTGCGTCGCACCACAGGTCGGCAAGTTCCTGAACATCGTCACGGGAGAGCACCCCGGCGGGGAATCCGAACACGGCACCGAGTCGGGGACCGTCCGGACCGTCGGTCACCATCGCATTGATGTCCACTTCGGCCATCGCCGGCATGTCCGGATCCATCGTCGCGGAGAGTGCCGTTCCCTCGCTCGCGGGCATCCAGCCGAGGTCACGGAATTCCTCGGGAACATCGGCGGCCGAGATGCGCCCCAGATAGTTGAAACTGATCTGTCCGCCCGGATACTTCCCGAGTTGCGGTGCGGTGTCCGCGTTCAGATACCGAAGCAACCCGTAACCGATGCCACGGTCGGGCAGCGCCAGCACCTGTTCCTTGACCGCTTTGATCACGAGCCCGGCAGCGGGCCCGCCGGCGAATGCGTCGTCGAGATCGGCGCCCGCGATATCGACGCGAATCGGGAAAGCTGTCGTGAACCAGCCGACCGTGCGGGATAGATCCGCCCCGGGTATGACGTGCTGCTCGCGACCATGATTCTCCAGGGTTATCAACGACGACGGCTCGACAACCCCGCGACGGCGGCGCCAGCGGGTCAACGCCATCGCCAACCCCGCCAGAAGACCATCGTCGACCCCGGCGCGGAAGACCTTGGGGACCCTGGTGAGCAGCGACGCTGTCGCGTGCGCTGGCACCTGGATCCGCACGTGCTGCACTGTGGACAGAACATCGAGGATCGGGTCGCATCTGCGCGAACCCAACGTCGGGTCGGGGCCCTCCAGAATCGATTGCCACAACGGTAACTCGGCCACTCGCCCTGGCCGCAATGCCTCGTCCACCAGCCCGTGTGCCCACCGCCGCATCGACGTCCCGCCCGCGGGCAGTTCCGGGCGTTCGCCGGTACGCACCCGCGCCCAGGCCGCCGCCAGGTCCGGGATGATGATCCGCCACGACACGCCGTCGATGACCAGGTGGTGGGCCACGACCAGCAGCCGACCCGAACCCGCCGAACCGTCGCCGTCACGGGGGACTTGGTCCAGCCACACGAACTGCACCATTACGCCCGCCGCCGGATCCACACGCCCCAGGGCCGCATCCAACTCGGCCGACGCCAGCCGCAGCCACGCCGGATCGCCCGGTGCGTCATCACCGTGGACCTGTCGAATCAGGCGGTTCACGTCGACCGTATCCGGGGGATCGACCCGAAGTTTCTGCTCCCCAGCGTCATCGGTCACCACACGCGATCGCAACATGTCATGACGGACCATCACGGCGCCGATGGTGGCGGCCAACCCGGCCCGATCGATACCGGCGGGCAACTCCAACACCATCGTCTGCGCGAATCGGCGGTACCCACCACCCCGCGCGAGGAGGAACCGCCCGATCGGCGTCAACGGCATCGTTCCCACTCCGCCACCGGACAACTCCTCGAGCACGACCCGGTCCGAATCGTGGTTCAGGACTGCAACCTCGGACAGTCCCGCAACAGTCCTGTGCTCGAACACATCCCGCGCCGTGATCAGCACACCCCGCGCTTTCGCGCGCGATACCAATTGGATCGACCGGATGCTGTCGCCACCCAGATCGAAGAATCCGTCATCGATCCCCACCTGGTCGACGCCGAGTACCTCGGCGAACACGCGGGCGAGGATCTCCTCGGTCTCGGTCTGCGGAGACCGGAACGCCTTGCTCGACGAGAACGCCGGCTCCGGCAACGCACTGCGGTCGAGCTTGCCGGCCGGTGTGAGCGGCAACTTCTCGAGCACCACGATCGCCGAGGGCACCAGGTACTCCGGCAGGCGGCCGGCCGCCACCGTCCGCACCCTCTCGGCGTCCACCTCACTCCCGGCTGCAGGGACCACGTAGGAGACCAGCACCGTCTGCCCGGACGGGCCCTTCCGATCGACCGTCACCACGGAGCCGATTCCGGGCTGCTCGGTGAGCGCAGCGTCGATCTCGCCCAACTCGATCCGACGGCCCCGCACCGAGACCTGGAAATCGCTTCGCCCCAGATACTCCAGCCCCAACCGGGTTTCCCGCTCGATCCACCGCACGACATCGCCCGTGCGATACATCCTCTGGCCCGGCGAGCCGAACGGGTTCGCCACGAATCGCTCCGCTGTCAGTCCCGTCCGATCGTGATATCCCCGAGCCAGCGGAGTCCCGGCGACATACAACTCCCCCGCCACTCCCGCCGGTACCGGACGCAGCCACGTGTCCAGAACCACCAGGGACGCACCTCGGACCGGACCGCCCAGAGTCACCGGACCGCGCGGTGGTAACGGCGGCGAGGTCGCCACCGCCACCGTCGCCTCGGTCGGCCCGTAGAGGTCGTGCATCCGCCGTCCCGCAGCGAACGACTCCACCACCGATACCGGAACCGCCTCCGCGCCTGTGAGCAGGCATCGCACCGACGACATCCGCTCGACCGGTACCGTCGCCAGCATCGTGGGGGTGAGGAACGCGTGCGTCACCAACGCACTCTCGAGAATCCGGCCCAGTTCCTCGCCACCGACCACACCCGCCGGAACCACAACCATCGACGCTGCCGAACCCGTCGCCAGCAGGTACTCCAGCACCGACGCATCGAAACTCGGCGACGCCACGTGCAGCACGCGTGCATCCGCCGTGACGGCGAACCTCTCCGCAATCTCCGCCGCGAGACTACCCAGTCCCCGATGCGGTACGACGACGCCCTTCGGCTCACCCGTCGTCCCCGACGTGTAGATCATGTACGCGGGATGATCGGCCCGTAACGGAGCGATCCGGCCCGCATCGGTCACCGATTCGGTGGACTGACGGGAACACTCGGCTCGCGCCTCCGGCTCGTCGAGCACCCACCAGTCGAGGGTTCTCGGCAGGGTACCGACGCACGCGGCGACCGTGATTCCGCACCGCGCGGCGGAATCGGCGATCAGGTACTCGAGCCGACTCGCCGGATACGACGGATCCACCGGAAAGAACGCACCACCTGCCTTCGCCACCGCCCATACCGCCAGCACCGACTCCACCGACCGCGGCACCGCCACGGCCACCGTGGATTCCGGCCCGACGCCGCGTGAGATCAACACCCGTGCGATACGACTCGACTCGTCGTCCAACTCCCGGTATGTGAGGGAGCGCTCTCCACACACGACCGCCACCGCACTCGGATCGTGTACGACTGCCGCAGAGAGGATCTCCGGCAGTGTCCGGACCGTCTCCGCGGCCGCGCCGCGCACGGGAACCAGCAGGTTCCGTTCCTCCGGCGCGAGGAGGTCGATGTCTCCCGTTGCGCCCTCCGGCGCAGCCACCAGTGATTCCAGCACCCGGTGGAACCTGTCCGCGATCCGACCCACCTCGTCGTCATCGAACAAGGCTGGGTCGTACCACAGCGATACGGACGTCCGCTCACCGGCTTCCACCGCGAGCGTCAACGAATAGTTGGTTCCTCCAAACGAATCCAGAGACGTGATCGCGAGGGAGCCGATCGACTCGAGCAAGGAGGCGAGGCTCCGCAGATCGTTCGGGTACGACTCGAATACCGTCAAGGTGTCGAACAGGGCCCCCACGCCGGCGACCCGCTGGATCTCCGGCAGCGGAACATGATGATGCTCGATCAACTCCGCCTGCTCCGCCTGAACCCGGGCGATCAACCGGGCGATGGATTCCTCGGGATGAAGCCGGACCCGCACCGGGACCGTGTTGATGAACAGCCCCACCATCGACTCGATGGCGGGAATCTGTCCGGACCGACCCGAGACCGTCGCGCCGAACACCACATCACGGCGGCCGGTATGCATGCCCAGCACGATCGCCCACGCGACCTGCACCAGGGTATTCACCGTCACCGACCACCGAGACGCCAGCTCCGGTATCTCCGACGACAGACCCTCGTCGAGCTCACGCCGGAGCACTGACGATCCCCGCGCCGCTTCCGGGCGCCCAGTCGCGATCAGCGCGGGCTCCGCACCGTCGAGCGCTTCCTCCCACACCTGCAGCGACCGTTGCCGATCCTGAGTCGCGAGCCACCCGAGATACCGGCGATACGAGACCACGGGTTCCAGTACGTCTCCGTCCCCGCCGGCACCGTAGACGGTCAGCATTTCGCGCATCAGCAACGGCATCGACCATCCGTCGAGCAGTACGTGGTGATACGAGACCACCAGCCGGAAGTCTCCGTCGCCCATCGCGACCAAACCGAAACGCAGGAGCGGTGGCTCCGACAGGTCGAAGCCGGCAGCCGCATCGTCCGACAGCAGCCGTGCCAGCTCGTCGTCTCGCTCCCCGGCATCGACACCGCTGACGTCGGCTTCCCACCAGGGCACCACGAGGCCCTCGAGCACCACCTGGACCGGCTCCGCCACCCCCTCGGTGAGGAACGCGACCCGCAGATTCGCGTGGCGATCGAGTATCGCCTGTGCCGCGGCCTTCACACGGTCCGCATGCACCTGTCCGGACAGACCCAGCACCGTCTGCACCGCATACACATCGGCCGATTGCGACGCCAGCATTGCGTGAAAGACCAAACCTGTTTGCAGCGGTGCCAGCGGCCACACATCCACGGCCTCGGGATACCGTGCCTCGATGCCCGACAGCTGTCGCGGAGCCGGACGCGGCAACGGCACGTCCTCGAAAATGACGGAGTCGTCATCCCTCACCGGATGCGCGACGGAGGCCAGCCCGGCGACGGTCCGTCGCTCGAACACGTCTCGCGCCGACACCAGCACGCCGCGAGCCCGCGCACGCGACACCACCTGGGTCGACATGATGCTGTCCCCGCCGAGCCGGAAGAAGTCGTCGTCGACACCCACCCGATCGACGCCCAGGACATCGGCCAGCACCGCCGCCAATGTCTGCTCGGCAATGGATCGTGGAGCCCGGTACGGGGTGTCGGATGCGAGATCAGGCTCGGGAAGTGCTCTGCGGTCGAGTTTGCCGGCCGGTGTGAGAGGTATCCGGTCGACGACGATGATCGCCGACGGCACCATGTAGTCCGGTAGACGGCCCGCCGCGAACAGTCGCAACGCCTCGACGTCCACCTCGGCCCCGGGCGCCGCGACCACATACGACACCAGCACCTTCTGCCCCGACGGACCTACCCGGTCCACCGTCACGACCGATCCCACTGCGGGGTGCGAGACCAACACCGTTTCGATCTCGCCGGGTTCGATTCGGATTCCGCGGATCTTCACCTGCTCGTCTGCGCGGCCGACGAAGTCCAGCACACCGTCGGTCGTCCACCGCACCAGATCACCCGAGCGGTACATCCGTGAGCCCGGTTCGCCGAACGGACACGCCACGAACCGTTCCGCCGTCAACCCCGGCCGGCCGATGTACCCGCGGCCCACACCTGATCCGGCGATATACAACTCCCCGACCACACCCACCGGGACGGGCACCATCCCTGTTCCCAAGACGAGTGCGCGGGCATTACCGATCGGCACCCCGATCGGCACGCTGACCTGGTCGTCGAAGCCCGTCGAACCCGATACCGAGTACGCGGTGGCACACACGGTGGTTTCCGTCGGCCCGTACGCGTTCACCACGGTGATGCGCGGGTGGCGAGCGAGGACGCGTCGTACAGCGCGCGGCGACAACACATCGCCCGCGGTGACCAACTGACGTGGCTGGTCGAGCGCCCCCCTCTCATGTTCCGGCGAATCGCTCAACAGGTGAAACAGCGTGGTCGTCAAGAACATCGACGTCACACCAACCGCGTCGACGACCCGCTCGAGCACCTCGATGTCCAGTGACCCGGGCGGGGCGACAACCAACCGGCCTCCGCTGAGCAGTGTCGGCCACAACTCGTACGCCGAGGCATCGAACGCCATCGACGAATGCAGCAACACGCGCTCACCGGGTCCGTCCGGCCATCCGTGCAACGCCAGGTTGACCACGTTGGAGTGGTCGATGGTGACCCCTTTCGGGGTCCCCGTCGATCCGGAGGTGTACATCACGTACGCGGTGTTGCCCGGTCGCAGTGACGTGGTGCGATCGCTGTCGTCGGGGTTGAGGCCCTCCGCTTGCCCGTCCTCGTCCGAGATGCCGTCGAGAAGTATCCGGGGTATGTCACTGTCCGGCAGCGTGCGTGCGGTTGCGGTTTCCGTGAGGATGAGCAGCGGCGCGGCGTCGGCGAGGATGAACTCGGTCCGCGCACTCGGGTAGCGGGGGTCTATCGGCAGATACGCGCCCCCGGCCTCGAGGACTGCGAGTAACGCGACAACCAATTGGGGTGACCGCTCCAGTGCAACCGCCACCAGTACTTCCGGCCCCACACCCGCACCGATCAGATGGCGTGCCAGCCGATTCGCTCGACTGCTCAGCTCCCGGTAGGTCCAGTTCTCCTCACCGAACGTCACGGCCACGGCATCGGGAGTTGCAGCGACCTCCTGCCCGAACAGGCCCGGGATCGTCGTATCCGGTATCGGTGAGCTCGTGTCGTTCCAGGTCCGCAGTACCCGCTCGCGTTCGGTCGGTTCCAGGATTTCGTAGCCTTCGATCCGGCCCTGCGGATCTTCGATGATGCACCTGAGCAGCCGCACATACCGGGCCGCGATGGTCTCCACCGTGCCCCGGTCGAACAGATCGCTCGCGTACTCGACGACCCCGGCCAGACCCTGCTGCTCGTCGGGGGCGACGGTGAAGGACAGGTCGAAACGAGAAGTCGCGGTCGACGCCGGCAGTGTGGTCCAGTCCAGTCCACGAAACTCGACGTCGGGAAAAGCGTTGTTCTGCATGGCGAACGACACCTGGAACAACGGATGATAGGCCGTCGATCGGGTCGGGTTCAGCAACTCCACCAACCGTTCGAACGGCGCATCCTGATTCTCGTACGCACCCAGGGCTTTCACCCGCACCCGGTCGAGGATCTCGTCGAATCGCGGATTCCCGGACACGTCGACGCGCAGCACCCAAGTGTTGACGAAGAACCCCACCAACTCGGTCAACGCGTCGTCGGTGCGGCCCGCGATCGGCGACCCGACCGCGATATCCACCCCGGCACCGAGCCTGCGGAGCAGCACTGCCAACACCGAGTGCAACACCATCGACGGTGTCGCGCCACGACCGCGGGCCATTTCGTCCACTCCCGAAACCAATCCGGGATCGATCACGAACTCCACGGTGCCGCCACGGTAACTCGGTGCAGCCGGTCGGCGACGATCGCCGGGGAGCTCGATGCACTCCGGCAGCCCCGTCAGTTCGGTTGTCCAATAGTCGAGCTGGGCGGTCAGCAGACTGCCCGGATCGTCCTCGCTCCCCAGAATTTCCCGCTGCCACAGGGTGTAATCGGCGTACTGCACCGGCAAGGGTGCCCACCCCGGAGCGTGTCCATCGGCGCGGGCCGCATACGCGGCCGCCACATCCCGAGCCAGCGGCGCCAACGACGCCCCGTCCCCCGCAATGTGGTGCAGGACCATCACCAGGACGTGTTCGTGGGGTCCGGCCTCCAACAATGTTGCCCGGAGGGGAATTTCGTGTGCAATGTCGAACCGGTACCCCGACGCCGCTGTCACCGCAGCCATCACGCCGGCCGGGTCGACCTTCTCCACGTGCACCAGAGTTGGTACTTCCGCCACGGGGAGGACCCGCTGAACCGGTGCACCGTCCAGGTCGTCGAATACTGTACGCAGACTCTCGTGCCGGGCGACGACGTCCGCAACAGCGGCTGCCACCGCCCCGGTGTCGAGGTCTCCGGTGAGTCGCACCGCCACGGGAATGTTGTACGTCGCCGACGGGCCCTCGAACCGGTGCAGGAACCACAACCGGGCCTGCGCGAACGACAGCGGCACCCGCTCGGGCCGCACCCGCGGAGTCAACGGCACCCGTGCCGGGCCGTCCCTCAGCCGGGGTGCGAGTTCGGCGACCGTAGGGGATTCGAAGACCATCCGAATCGGGACCTCCACCCCCAGCGCCGATCGAATCCGGCTCACCAACTGCGTCGCCGACAACGAATGGCCACCGAGATCGAAGAAGCTGTCGTCGATCCCCACCCGCGGGACGTCGAGCACGTCCGCGAACAACGAGACCAGCGTCTCCTCCACCGGCGACCGCGGCGCCCTGAACACCCCACCGGTGAACTCCGGTGCCGGCAACGCCCTCCGATCCAACTTCCCATTCACCGTCAACGGCAACCCGTCCACCACCACGACCGCCGCCGGCACCATGAACTCCGGCAACAACCCGGCCACGAACTCCCGCAACCCCAGGGAGTCGGCACCGGTCCGGGAATCGAGAACGACGTACCCCACCAACTCGGTGCCGACGAGGGTTTCCCGGGGGATCACCACCGCCTGCGAAACGGCAGAGTGCGACAGCAGCACTGCTTCGATCTCCCCCGGTTCCACGCGGAACCCCCGGACCTTCACCTGCTCATCCGCGCGTCCCACGTACTCGAGGACACCGCCAACGGTCCACCGCACCAGGTCCCCGGATCGATACATCCGCGATCCCGGATCCCCGAACGGGCACGCCACGAACCGATCCGCCGTCAGCCCCGGCCGACCCAGATAACCGCGGGCCAACTGCACCCCGGCGATATACAGCTCACCCACCACACCCACCGGGACCGGCATCAACCCAGCACCCGACACGAACACCCGCACACCGCCCACTGGAACGCCGATGGGGACACTCATCCGATCACGCTCACTCCGAGATTCGGGTAGCGAGTACATCGCCGCGAAGACCGTCGTCTCCGTCGGTCCGTAACCGTTGACGATCCTCACCTGTGGATGGCGGGAATCCTCGCCCGGATACCAGCCCCGCAGCCTGGCGGGATCCACCGCCTCTCCGCCGAGCACCACCGTCCGCAACACCGAACCGGCCCCCACCACGGGGTCGTCGTGCTCGATCTCCCCGAACCCGTAGAACGCCGACGGCGTCTGCCCGAGAACCGTGACGTGTTCGCGAACCACCAACTTCCACAACTCGATCGGTGAGCGCACCACGTCCCACGGCGCCACCACCACGCGGCCACCGTGTACCAACGCGCCCCACAACTCCCACACCGAGAAGTCGAACGCCACCGAGTGGCACCACACAAACACATCCGCAGCGTCCGCACCCACCCGGTCGGCAGTGCCGGCGCACATCGACACCACACTCCGGTGGCTCACGGTGACACCCTTCGGAACACCTGTCGACCCCGAGGTGTACATCACATACGCCGCATGATCGGGCCTCAAGGGGGTGATCCGATCGCGGTCGACGGGATCGTGATCGGCCCGGCCCCTCACGGCGGCTGCAGTCGTGTCGAGGTCCAGGTCTGCATCGAGCAGTACCCGGTCGATATCGTGGTCGGGCAGCGTGGCCACGGTGACAGTGTCGGACAGGATCAGCCGCGGTGCCGCGTCGGCGAGAATTGTCCCGGTGCGAGCACTGGGATAGTTCGGGTCCATGGGAAGGTAGCTGCCGCCGGCCTTGAGCACCGCCAACAAGGCGACGACCAACTCTTCCGACCGCTCCAGTGCGACGGCCACCACGGTTTCCGGGCCGACCCCGGCGCCGATCAGATAGTGCGCCAGCCGGTTCGCCTGTGTGTTGATTTCTCGGTAAGTCCAGCTCCGGTCGGAGAAGGTCACCGCTGCGGCGTCGGGTGTCGCCGCCACTCGTCGCTCGAACAGTTCCACGACGGTGGTTTCCGAGAAGGGGGCTGCGGTGTCGTTCCAGGTCCGGAGTAACACCTCGCGCTCGTCGGGCTCGAGGATCTCGTACCCCTCGATTCGCGCCTGCGGATCCGCGACGATCAACTCCGACAAGCGCACGAACCGAGCCGCGATACCCTCGATCGTCCCGCGGTCGAACAGGTCACTCGCGTACTCGACGACCCCGGCCAGACCCTGGTGACCGTCGGGGGTGAGGGTGAAAGACAGGTCGAAACGGGACGTTCCGGTCGGCGCCGGAAGTGTGGTCCATTCCAACCCGGGGAACTCGACCTCGGGGAAAGCGTTGTTCTGCATGGCGAACGACACCTGAAACAGCGGATGATACGCCGTCGATCGGACCGGATTCAGCAACTCCACCAACCGCTCGAACGGCGCATCCTGATTCTCGTACGCTGCCAACGCCTTCCCGCGGACCTGATCGAGCACCTGGTCGAACCGCGGATTCCCCGACAGATCGACGCGTAGCACCCAGGTGTTGACGAAGAACCCCACCAACTCGGTCAACGCGTCGTCGGTGCGACCCGCGATCGGTCCGCCGATCGCAACATCGCCCCCGGCACCGAGTCTGCGGAGTACTACCGCCAGCATTGATTGCACTACCATCGATGGTGTTGCCCCACCGTTGTGAGCCAATTCGGTTATCGCCGTCGCACGTTCGGGTCCGATCGAGAACTCGACCACGCCGCCGCCGTAACTCGGTGCAGCCGGTCGGCGACGATCGGCAGGTAGCTCGATGCAGTCGGGTAACCCCGCCAGCTCGGTTTTCCAGTAGTCGAGCTGGGTGGAGAACACGCTGCCCGGATCGTGCTCACTGCCCAGTTCTTCTCGCTGCCACAGGGTGTAATCGGCGTACTGCACCGGCAGCGGTGCCCACCCCGGAACCCTGCCCTCCGAACGGGCCTCATACGCGACGGCGATGTCACGTGCGAGCGGTGTCAACGACGCCCCGTCCCCCGCAATGTGGTGGAGCACCAAGACCAGGATGTGCTCGTGGGATCCGGACGCCACCAACGTTGCCCGGATCGGAATGTCGTGTTCGACGTCGAACCGATACCTTGCAGCCGTGGTCACTGCCGCGGGTATTTCGTCGGCCTCGACGTCGATAATCTGCACTGGTGAAGGGACCTCGTCGGTGGAAAGGATTTCCTGGAACGGAATCCCCTCGGCTTCGCCGAAGATCGTTCGCAGGCTCTCGTGCCGGGCGATCACGTCCTCGATCGCTGCCACCAGGGCCTCGGTGTCGAGGTCGCCGGTGAGTCGCACCGCCACCGGGATGTTGTAGATGGCCGACGGGCCCTCGAAGCGGTGTAGGAACCACAGCCGGGCCTGCGCGAACGACAACGGCACCCGCTCAGGCCGCGTGCGTGGGACCAGCGGCGGCCGAACCGCTCCGGAGCCGAGTCGCGGCGCCAGTGCGGCGACCGTAGGAGATTCGAACACCACCCGGATCGGGACCTCCTTCCCCAGCACCGTGCGGATCCGCCCGACCAACCGTGTCGCGGACAGCGAATGCCCACCGAGATCGAAGAAGCTGTCGTCGATCCCCACCCGCGGAACGTCCAGCACGTCAGCGAATAGCGAGACCAGCGTCTCCTCGATCGATGACCGCGGCGCGCGGAACACCCCACCGGTGAACTCCGGTGCCGGTAGCGCTTTCCGATCCAGCTTCCCGTTCGCCGTCAACGGCAACCGATCCACCAGCATGATCACCGCCGGCACCATGTACTCCGGGAGCCGCCCCGTCACGAACTCTCGCACCCCCACACTCGTGACGGTGTCGGTGGGCTCGAGGACGACGTACCCCACCAACTGCCCGCCCGTCGCCGGGGTGTCCCGGGCAATGACCACTGCCTGCGCCACCGCCGGGTGCTTCAGTAGTACCGCTTCGATCTCCCCCGGCTCCACCCGGAACCCCCGCACCTTCACCTGCTCGTCAGCACGTCCCACGAACTCGAGCACACCATCAGCAGTCCACCGCGCCAGATCCCCCGATCGATACATTCGCGCACCCACCGCCCCGAACGGACACGCGACAAACCGCTCCGCCGTCAACCCCGGCCGGCCCAGATAGCCGCGCGCCAACTGAACCCCGGCGATATACAACTCCCCCACCACACCCACCGGAACCGGCCGAAGCCCGGCACCCAACACGAATACCTGCGAATTCCGTACCGGCACACCGATCGGCACCGACCCACCGACAGGGTTGTCCGACGACTCCACGACCTGGCTCGTCACGTAGATGGTGGTCTCCGTCGGACCGTACCCGTTGACAACCCGGACACCGGGAATCGCGGCACCGACTGCACTGAGCAATCGCCCTGACAACTGCTCGCCGATGAACACCACCGTCTCGGCACTCACCGTGCCCTCGATCTGATCGAGTACCTCCTCGAACGCCGACGGGACAGTGCTGATCACACCCCCGGTCCAGCCGCGCTGTTCGCCGAGCACGAGAACGTCACGCACAATGCCGATACTCCCACCGGCGCACAACGCAGCGAAAATCTCCAACACCGACACGTCGAAACTCACCGACGTACTTGCCAGCACCCGCGCCAGCCCTGGCGCACCGAGACTCGAGGCCAGGGACTGTAAGAACAACGGTGTAACTCTGAAAGGAGATGCACCATTATGACTGAT
>NZ_JASHKU010000056.1:0-16005 GCF_030056875.1 Rhodococcus sp. IEGM 1351
CCTGGCTCTCCTAGAACCATTGTCAGGGGTGTCCACTCCAAGGGGGCAGCCTCAGTACGGTCCGGTCGACTCGTGTTGTCGAACCGACCGCCAACCTCGACCCGAACAAAGGCCGGCCGGAGAGGATGTGGAGGGCCATGCCGTAGACGTTGCCGACGGTGTCGACCGCCACACCGGTCGGAAATTCGAGGCCGCGTCCTGTGTACAGCCCAACGCCGCAAGTTCATACTTGCTGGATGCGATCGGGACAGTGAGCCATCAGCTGTCGGTAACTGATCCAGCGTGGGAGGGTTTGATATGCCGCCGCCTGGTCCGCCTGTCGGCCCACCACCACCGGGCCCACCACCGGGTCCGCCTGTCGGCCCACCACCACCGGGCCCACCACCGGGTCCGCCGCCGGGTCCGCCTGTCGGCCCACCACCACCGGGCCCACCACCGGGTCCGCCTGTCGGCCCACCACCACCGGGCCCACCACCGGGTCCGCCGCCGGGTCCGCCTGTCGGCCCACCACCACCGGGCCCACCACCGGGTCCGGTGGCGGACCCGCGCCCGGCCGGGCTCGACGTGGATGCGCAGGCGGACCGGGCCGGGCGGGCCGGGGTCGAGAAACCGCAGTTGCAGTGGTGGCGCGACCCGGAGTGGCGGTGGTGGCGAAGCCCAAGAGCGGTGCTGGTGGTTGTGCTGCTACTCGTCATCGGCGTCACCGCCGCCGTCATCCTGGGCTGAGGACGTACCGAGCGGGCTCGGCTACAGCACCCGAATCGAGCTGCCGTTCACCGACGTATCCGCCCGATACGCGCATTGGTTGGCGGTGGATGCGGGCGGCGACGTCGACATCGCCGACGTCCGGCGGTTTGAGACGGGCGGCCGGATCCACAACACAAACCGAGGTGCCGTTCACCGACTCACGAAAATTCGTTGCCGGCCGGCACCGAACTCCGCTCCCACGGCGGCGGCGCGATCGGCACGAAAGCGCCGTCGCCGTGGCCGGTGGGGCTGCATGCGTGAAACGGTCCCGTCTCGTTCATCAGCGCCTCCATCGTGCGGTCGAAGAAGTCGCGGTAGTAAATCGTCATGGCCGTGGGGTCTTTGAGCTTGACGAACCCGGTCCAGGACTTGCGCAGCGCCTCGAGCCGGGTGATCGCCTCGGGGTGTAGATCCCACCGCGGGCACCACCGCAGCCCCCCGGTTGCCACCCTGGGACCGCAGCACCTTCCGTTGCGCCCACGCCCCGATGTGCTCGCGCACCCATTCGTAGAGCCGCACCATGTCGAGCGGCTCCGGTTCGCTGGTGCTCTGTTCTTCACCGGCGGGATGGAGCAGCGCGGAGACGTCCATCGCCGCCGCCTCGGTGACCGCACCTTCGAAGGCGTCGAGCGCCTGCGCGAACATCTCCTGCCGCTCATCGGCGCCGGCGAGGCGCTGCTCGAGATCTGTAATCCGGTCGAGCAGCGCCTCCATCACCGCACCGGGATCAACCGGCGGCTCCGGGGCAACGTCACCTGTCACAACAACTCAGCCTCGGTCGCGGCCGCAGTCACCGGCTTCGCTTTGCCGGTCAGGTACTGGCTGATCGGGTTGTCGGGTCCGAGTACCTCGATCGCGTGGAGGCGAATCTGTTCTGCGGCCTGCTTGCTGTGCGTGGTGATCTCGGCCTGGCTGTCTTCCCGGTACCACGGCATCAGATCCATCAGCACCGGACGGTGCCCGGTCACGTGCCAGACCGCTTTTGTGCGCGGCAGGTTGATGACGTCCTCGGGCGGCATGATCGCCTCACGCACTTGGGACACCGACGTCGACGACCCACCGGGGCCGTAGCTTTCGGTGGCGCGTTTGACCAAGTGTTCCCCGACGGACGCGGACACGGTGCGCGCGAAGGAGATGTCCTTGATACCCGCGCCGATGAGGTTGAGAGTCGAGGCACTGTAGAGCGTTTCCATGCCCGTCTTGCTCCACACACCCTCACCCTGTGGGTACGACTGCAGCAGTGTCGTCACCGACACCCCAACCGACCCGAACCAGCTGAAATACGCTGGGAGGTTCGCGATGCGGCATATGTTCGCCGCCTCGTCCAGCATCACCGTGAGGACCGGGTCCAGACGACCACCGAGTGCGGAGGCCGCCTTCTTTGCTGTTCTGAACAGCCGGTCTACCAGAGCAGCCACAATCGGCCCAGCGGATCCCGCGCCCTCCTGGGTGAGCAGGTACAGCGTTGGATACCGGCCGTCGGGGTGAGGAGTGACGAACTGCCACAGGTCAATCTCCTCGATCGTATGAGTGGGCCGCTCCCGCCAGGTCTGCGGCGGAGTCACCCACCGCAGCACCTTCTCCGACGCCAGACACGACACGGCCTCCGACGCCGTCATCACCAAACCGGACCGAGTTTCGGCCGCACCCTCGAGGGTGGTGGCGAGCTTCGCCGCCTGCATCAGGTGGCCACCCTTTTCGAGGATGCCCACCGGTTCACTCGATCCGGTGTAGAGCCATGCCATCGCCTCGCGCAGCGTGCCCCCTGAGATCGAGGCTGACAAGAACAGCTGCCCCAGCAGCGACTTTGCACCCGGACCCCAGATGTCGCGCTCCCCGGCACTGACGGTCATCACGAACTGCGCGGCGAAATCTTCCGCGTCGTCGATATCGGTGATGCCCGCCAGCGGATTCCACCACCACTGCTGCGGGACGTACGCGATCTGTGAGGGATCGAAGGTGTAGACCCGGCCGACCCGGGCCCGCAGGCCCGAGGTCAACATCCACAGATCTGGCTTGTTCGACGTGGCCACCACAGGCCCCGGAGCTTTCAGCACTGTCGGCACCGCAATCGCCGAGGTCTTATTCGACCGCGGCCCCATAAACGCCAAGCACACGTCCTCCCAGGACTGTACAACATCGTCCGGCCGACCCGGCCCAAGCTCACGGCGAGCTCGTCCATCGCCACGTCGCGGATTTCGCTGTCTTCGAGGGACTGACGCAGATCCAGGCCCTTCTGGGCGGCGCCCTTGCCGGTGTAGTCGTCGAGCCCCCGCACGTCGCGCATCTTCTGCTCGGCCGAGAGATCCCGGACCTTGCGCCACCACCACACACCGGCCGCGACGAGGGCGCCACCGACCAGCACCGCCCCGGTGATCAGCAACCACCACGGTGCACCCTGCTCATGCCAACTGTTGACCTGAATGCCGCCGATGACCATATAGCACAGGACCGTCAGCGCGATCGGCGGCCACATCTCCCGCCTCATCGCGGGGCCTTCTCACCCGATCGGCTCACACCGGCGTGCTGGTCACGGCGCTGGAACGCGTGCCGACAACACATCCGCCGCCCATTTCATCGGCGTCCGCCGCCGGCACCGAGGGAATGCGCTGCCGATCGCGGCGGCGACCACGGCCGCCCCCAATAGCGTGATGACTAGTGTTTCGAGCATTGGATTGCCTGAGAGTTTTCGGGAGGTGCTGGTCACCGTTTCTGTCAAACAGACGGATTCCCGGCCACATCCCCACCTTTCCGACGCCAGTGTGCGAGGTTGTTGCGGGTGGTCAGGGTGTCGGGATGATCGGGACCCAGTACTTCGGTCCGGTCGGTGAGCAGGGTCTCGAACTCGGTGATCGCCTGGGCCAGATCCCCATTTTTCCCACGCTGTTGAGCGTCGCTCGGGGTGCCGAGCAGCGGGTAGGTGTTCGTCAGTGACGTTGCCGATCTGGGTGGCGGCGTGAGTGTGGGGTTGATCTTGGTGGTCTGCACCGTCAGTGTGACGAGGAACTGATGGGTGCACGGCGCCCCCGCTGAATTCTTGGCGGAGCTCACGGGGGCACCGTGCGTAGTGCGGAAGGCACTGATGGTCACGGTAGAGGTCGATCCTGTCCGCGTCGAGTCCCGGCTGTCGAGCGGAGAGATGTCCTGCCCGTCGTGCTCGGACGGGGTGTTGGCGGGGTGGGGTTTCGCCCGGTCCCGCCCGGTGGTGGGCGTAGTCACCCCGGTGCGCCCGCGACGAGCTCGCTGCCGGGGGTGCGCGGTGACGCACGTGCTGCTGCCGGTGACGTTGTTGCTGCGCAGGGCGTATCTCGCGGAGTTGATCTGGACGGCGTTGGTGGCGAAGGCCCGCGGGAGCGGGCATCGCCCGATCGCGCAGCGGTTGGGCATCCCGGGGTCGACGGTGCGCGGCTGGTTGCGGGCGGCGGCGGCCCGCGCGGATGCGGTGCGCAGCTGGTTCCTCACGGTCGCGGTCACGGCGGGTGTCGATGTCACGGTGCCGAGGGCATCGGATTCCGTGTGGGGCGACGTCCTCGCCGCGGTGGACGCGGCGCGGACCGCGATCACCGCGCGCTTCGGGAGTGCCGCGGTCCTCGGCGCGGTGACGGCCGCGCAGGTCGCGGTCGCGGCCAGTGCTGGTCGGCTTCTCTCACCAGGATGGCCGCCGGCCCCGAGATCGGATTCTGCAACACCAGTTGACCCTGCCACAGAGGAGGGTGATGCGTCATCGTCGCGGGTGTGACTGCCCGGCAACAGGTTCGGGCAGCATGAGCACCGGACGAAGGGGAGAAACTCGTTGCCTACCGACGATGAGAAACGACGTGAGCGAAGCCATGCGGTCGGGTTGTTCCGCTACCAACTGATCTGCCCGGCCCTCGATACCGGGTTGTCGACGAAGGCCCAGGGCCGGCTGGTGCGAGAGATCGCAAGCCGCGAACACACCGACCCGTTCGGGGCGAAGGTGAGGTATTCGCGGGACACCCTCGACCGCTGGATCCGCCGCTACCGGGCCGGCGGCTTCGAAGAATTGATTCCCTCCCCGCGGGCGCGGTCGCCGCGGACCGACACCGCCACCCTCGAGTTGGCTGCCGCGCTGAAACGGGAGAACCCGGCCCGCACCGCCGCCCAGGTCGGGCGGATTATGCGGGCCTCGTCCGGCTGGGCGCCGTCGGAATCGACGCTGCTGCGCCACTTTCACCGGCTGGAGTTGATCGGCCCCGCCGCCGGGGACTCCCCGACGGTGTTCGGTCGGTTCGAGGCGGAAAACCCGAACGATCGGTGGACAGGGGACGCCCTGCACGGGCCGAGGATCGGCGGCCGCAAAACGTATCTGTTCGCGTTCCTCGACGATCATTCCCGGTTGATCACCGGCTACCGGTTCGGGTTCTCCGAGGACACCGTCCGTCTCGGGGTCGCGTTGGAACCGGCGCTGGCGGCGCGCGGCGTCCCGGCATCGGTCTACGTCGACAACGGATCGGCGTTCGTCGATGCGTGGCTGCTGCGGGCATGCGCGAAACTCGGCATCCGGTTGGTGCATTCGACCCCGCACCGCCCGCAGGGCCGCGGGAAGATCGAACGGTTCTTCCGCACCGTCCGGGAGCAGTTCCTCGTCGAGGTCGCCGACACCACCGCCGAGGACCTCACCGCCGCGGGTATCAATCACCGAACCGCATTGTTGGAGCTCAATCGGTTGCTGACCGGGTGGATCGAAACCGAATACCACCGGCGGACGCACTCGGAAACCGGGCAGAGTCCACTCGTGCGGTGGGAGGCCGGCTGGTCCCGGCTGGGGCGGACACCGGCGATGCCGACGGCCGCCGATCTGACCGAGGCGTTCCTGTGGTCGGAATATCGGACGGTGACCAAAACGGCGACGGTGTCGTTGCACGGCAACACCTACCAGGTCGATCATGCCCTGGCCGGGCGGAAGGTGGAGTTGGTGTTCTCTCCGTTCGACATGGAGACCGTCGAGGTCCGCTACCGCGACGCCTCCCACGGGCGGGCGGTGCCGCACACCATCACCCGGCACGTGCACCCGAAAGCCCGGCCCGAAACACCGGAACCGCCGGCACCGGTTGTCACGGGTATCGACTATCTGGCGTTGACGGCGCACCTGCACCACGAGCAGGTGCGCAGCGATCGGCGGATCGGGTATCACGCCCTATACGGACCCACCGACAACGACAACGACAACGACAACGACGACGGTGGCGGTGGGCAGATTCCCGGGCAGCTGAGCATCGACGACCTCACCGATAGTCTCGCCGACGGGTCCACCGATCACCACGGGCGGCCGGCATGAGTATCCAACGCCTGCAGTCGTACTACGGGTTCACGAGGATGCCGTTCGGCCGCGGTCTGGCACCGGCGATGTTGCACCGGCACCCCGGCCACGCCGAAGCCGTCGCTCGCATCTCCTGGTGCGTCGATCAACACGCGCTCGGGGTGATCACCGGGGAGGTCGGCGCCGGGAAAACCGTCGCCATCCGCGCCGCGACCTCCGCGTTGGACCCGGCCCGACACGTCGTGATCTACCTGCCGAACCCGTCGGTGGGGGTGCGGGGAATGCTGCATCACATCGTCACCGCACTGGGCCGGGTGCCGAGTTTCTACACCGCGACACTTGCGCCGCAAGCCGCCGAAGCACTGGCCGCCGAATACGCCGAGCGGGGCCGCACGCCCGTGGTCGTGATAGACGAGGCACATCTGCTCGACAACGCGCAGATGGAAGCGATCCGGATGCTGACCAACCACGACATGGATTCGGGATCGCCGTTCGCGGCACTGCTGGTCGGGCAGCCGACGCTACGGCACCGACTGCGGCTCGGAGTACTCGCCGCGCTGGACCAGCGGATCGCGGTGCGCTACGCGCTGGCCGGGATGAGCCCGCCGGATTCGGCGGACTACATCACCCATCACTGCAAGATCGCCGGCCGCACGGATCCGTTGTTCTCCGACGACGCGGTCACCCTGATTCACAATGCAGCACGGGGATATCCGCGGGCGGTGAACAACCTGGCGGTGCAGGCATTGACGGCGGCGTTCGCCGCGAAAGCATCCATCGTCGACGAGAAGTCCGCACGGGTGGCCGTCACCGAAAGTGGCCACGATTGAGTCACTGATCGTGCGACGTCACCACGCCGACGATGCCGTCACCATTCCGACGAAGGCCCTCCCCGCAACCGCGGGCAGGGCCCTTCTCATATCGGCATCACCGTCATCGACAGTGACGCCATCGTCGGCACGTTCAGCGACGGACAACATGTGTTGCCGGTAGCAGACACGGTAGGTCGTGGGCATGGATCGATTGTGTCACTCCCGCAAGCGTGCCCGTCACCGCTCATCGCGGGACGACGGCACTGTCACGCCAACTCCGAGGTTCGCGGGCGCGGCAGGGGCTGTGGTGCCGAACGGACCGGGCGTGTGGGCGACTATCCACCCATTCTCGGCCCGCGCGCGGCGGAGGCGGCCGACCGGGATGGCGGACGCCATAGGGCCTGACTGCACCACCGGGTCAAGGAACCGGCCCGCAGCGTAGGACACGAGGACCCGGGCGTCCGCGCGTACGCAGTTCGCCGTCGCCGGCGTTCGGGCAGGGAGGCGCCGATGTCAGGTCAAATCCTCGGTGGGGGCCGTTGCCGCGGTCGCCTGGATCGAGGCGATCCCGTTCTGGGCCGCCGCCTTCGAGGTGTAACCCTGACTGGCCGCGATGATCTCGCCGTTTGCTGCCTTCAGATGAAACCGGAACTGGCCGGCAATGTCCTTGAACAGCTCGAACTTCGCAGTCATCGCCCCTCCTCTGGATCAATCCACGGCCGTTCGCGCACGCTCACGGTAAGCCGACCGATCGGCTATCGGCAGCGGAACGCCCGATTTCCCGCGCTGTGCTCTGCAAAGCGCTGTCGGAGCACGTCGGCCAAGGATTTCGTGCAGACGGGGGTGGAATATGCCGTGCCGAGACGGCCCAGGTAGCACTCGTGGGGGTGCCGCGGTAACAGTACAGCTGGTGATCACGAAGTTGATCTTGTGCGGACACTGATACTGAGCGGAACAGCCCTCGGACTCGGCGCGGGCCTGGTGTGTACCAGCCTGTTCGCGTGGTGGCTGTCGTACCCGGTGCGCTTCACCATGGGGTACGTCGGTGAACCATCCGGCGCCGGGCATATGGAATCGGTGGACCCCACCCCGTTCCTTGCGGCCGGCCTGATTGTCAGTGCGTGCCTCGGCGCGGCCGCCGGTTACGCAGCTGCCCACCGTGGATGGCGGCTGACCCGGGACGGCGCGTGATGCCCGTGTGCTCGATCCAGACGTCCGGGGCCCCGGGGCCCTCACCTACACCGGGCGCCGGGCTCCTTCGTGTGCGGTGAGCAGCAGATGATCGAACTGGGTACGCAGACCCGCGCCGGATTCGCACTGACCGAACCCGGCGACGATCAGTTCCGCGAGGACGCGGAGCCGGGTATTGGTCTCCTGAGACCGCCAGATGAGGACGTCGAACGCCCGGTCGGCGGAGATGCCGTAGACCAGCATCAACGCACCCTTGGCCTGCTCGATCACCGCCCGTGACTGCTCGAGTTCGGCGACCGCTTCGTCGACGGACTCCTTCACCTCGTCGCGGTAGGTGTCGGTGAGGTCGATGTAAAACCCGGTCGTCCCGATCACCGTACCGGTGTCGTCGCACAGGCGGTCGCCGACGACCACGACCTGGTGGACGTTGCCGGTGGTGTCGAGGATGCGGTGTGTGCTGCTGAACGGTTCCGCGGCGCTGATCATCCGGTCCAGGACCCGCGCCACGTGCGGGTGGTCCTCGGGGTGTTTGTGGGAGAGCAGCAGTTCGGTGGTCGGGACGATCTCGCCGGGCTGGTAGCCGTGCATCCGGGCGACGGCATCGGACCATTCCCACCGCTGCCCGTCCAGGAAGAAGCGGAAGTTGCCGACCCGCTGAGGATCCTGACCGAACACCTGTCCTGAACTCACGCCCTATTTTGTAGCGCATCGCGGTAACCGGAGGGTTGCCGCGGTCGCGCGGCCACGGCCGGACGTCGGACGCCGCAACCGTCCGCGCGGCTCGGAGTAGTGGAAGACGCCAACTGTGCTGCGGCAGGGACGGGTTGGCATCGACGGCGTCGGTGATGTACAACATTGACGATAGAAAATGTGAAGCGGGTCACATCACTGTGACGGGAGTGCACACCAACCGGATGCGCCGACACCGCGGACACGACGAAAAGGTAGGGCGCGCATGACCACAGCCTCGATGATTCCGGCGTCTTCGATAACCTCGGGGCCGCCGATGCGGCGCAGCGGCGGCATGAGCACCGCGGAGATCAAAGCGAGGATCGAGGCCATGTACGCCGACGACCGACGACCGGTGACCCAGACGGATCCGCGCTGACCACTAAGGGGGACACGATGAATGTGCTGCTACTGCTGGGTTTACTGATCACCGCGATCGCTGCCGTCCTGGCGATGCAGACCGACGAACAGTCCCGCTCTCGGCACTAACCGGCACATTCCCGGTGGTGTCGGTGACCGCGAGTAGATTCCCGGTGTGACGATCGAGGTAACCGCCAGCACCCCAGCAGGGTCGAGTCCCGATCGTGGGTGGGGTGCGGTACCGGAGCTGTCGGAGCAGACGGTGGCGCAGATCGCCGGGGCGCTGGAGGCGTCACAATCGGCGGGCACCCGCCGCGTCTACGCCTCGGACTGGCGCCGCTTCCGCAGCTGGTGCCACACCCACGGCCACCCTGCGTTGCCCGCCCATCCGGCAACGGTGGCCGCATATCCGGTCGACGCCGCCGACACCCTCGCCGACGCGGGGGAGAAGGCGTACTCACCGTCGACGCTGAACCGGTGGGTATCGGTGATCGGCCACTACCACCGCACCACGAACCTGCGAAACCCGTGCACCGAGGCCCTGGTGACCTCCACCCTGTCCGGGATTCGCCGCACCTACGCCACCAACGGCGACCGCCCCCGCAATCCCCGCGCGCCGTTGCTGACCTCGGACATCGTCACCATCGTCCGATCCGCCCGGCAGGCTGTTACCGGCTGGGCCACCGAGGTCCACGAGCGCCGCGACAGTGCGCTGCTGTTGATGGGATTCGCCGGCGCGTTCCGGCGCAGCGACCTCGTCGCCCTGCACTGCGGGGACGTGACCGTGCACCGCCTGGACGGGCTGCACGTGCGGCTGCGGCGATCAAAGACCGACCAAGAAGGTCTGGGTGCGGTGCGGGCGCTGCCGTTCACCGCCCACCACCACAGTTGCCCACCGTGCGCGTACGTGCGGTGGGCGCAGATCGTCGCCGCATACGACATCGCCGGCCGACCAGGGGTGATCCGGTTACTGCCCACCACACCGCCGTTCGAGGACCATGTCTGCCGATCGGCGTTGCCGCGCATGCGAGCCCGGGCACCGCTGTTCCGGGCGATCGCCAAGAACGGCAACCTCTCCGACACCGCGTTGTCCGGGGCGTCGGTGCATGCGGCGATCCGCCGCCGCGCCCAGGCCGCCGGCTACGACGCGAACATCGTCGCCCAGCTCGGTGGGCACTCGCTGCGGGCCGGGTTCGTCACCCAGGCGTTCCGCAACGGCGCCGACGCGCACGCGATCATGCGCCAGACCGGGCACACCAACCCCGCGACCGCGGAGCTCTACGCCCGCGAACACGCCCCCCTCGTCGGAAACGCCGTCACCGACATCGGACTCTGACCATGTACGTCGACATCGGCACCACCGCAACAGGACTGGGTAACAGCCCACCTCCGGTGGTGCCCCGGCGGTACCGGCACGACTGGGCACTGTTCGCCGACTGGTGCGAAGCCTGCGACCACCGAGTACTGCCAGCGCAGCCGAAGCGTGCTGGCGGAGTTCCTCGCCGACCATCCGGCGGCCGAGGGGACGCAGCGACGCCGGGTCACCGCGATCAACACCGTCCACACCAGGGGCCGGGTTGCCGGCGCCGGGCCGCGCGGAGACGATCCGGCAGCTGCTGGGCACCGCGCGCGCCGACCGGCTGGCCCGGGTGGCCGGGCGGGTTGTTCGGTCGCCGCGACGCTCTCCTCCTTACCCTGGCGGCAGCGGGGTTGGGTTTCGAGGTGATCGGCGACGGCCATGGGCGCCGCTTCTCCCTGCCCCCTTGACAAAGTCGATCCCATATCAGGTCGCCGCCGGGTGCCTCTGGGCTCGAACAGGTTTCATCCACCATAGAGTGGAGGAGGCTATCGATGATCTTCGTCGGAGACGACTGGGCCGAAGACCATCACGAGGTGTTCGACGACCTGCACGACCGCGACGCAACCTCGACATCCGGGCCCGCGAAATCCAGGCGGGGCTGCGGGCCGAGCCCTCACCGCACCGGCGCCTGTCGCCGCCGCGTTCGCCGCCACGACCCGTGCCGCGGTCGGCCTCATCGCCGAGTTGAACCGGCAGATCACCGAACTCGAGGCCGAACTGGCAACACATTTTGAGTCACGCTCGGACGCCGACATCTACCGCTCCCTGCCAGGACTTGGTGTCATCCTCGGCGCCCGGGTGCTCGGTGAGTTCTTCGGACGTCCCCGACCGCTACACCACCACGAAGTCTCGCAGAAACTACGCCGGAACCTCCCCATTGACGGTCGCCTCCGGCAACAAACGCGCCGTACTCGCCCCGCCACGTCCGCAACCGGCGTCTCTACGACGCCATCGATCAATGGACGTTCTGCGCACTATCGTCCAGCCCCGGCGCCCGCGAGTTCTACGACCAGCGACGCGACGCCGGCGACCTGCACCACTAAGCCCTACGCGCCCTCGGAAACCGCCTCGTCGGCATCCTCCACGGCTGCCTCCGCCAGCCACCACACCCACTACGACGAACACATCGCCTGGGACCACCGCCACACCACCCAAGCCGGTTGACGACTTACAGCCCTGGGATGTCTAACACCGATCACACATGCCCACCCTCGATGCGAAAGACTCAGTGGAACAACCCGACACACCAGGTCGGACGATCACCCACGCCCACACCCAACCTGGTGCCACAACGAAATTCACAACGACAACATCAAATGAACGGGTTTACCGGCAGGTCGATGCCAATGAGGAGGACGCCCCGTCCTTCTCCACGGTGATTGCGCCGTCGCCAGCGTCAAGGGACCGCTCTGCGTGCGCAGTGCTCATCGTGGATGCTCCATGACGCGTTGGCCGGACCCGTCCGCAGCGACCGGCGCCGTCGTCACCGAACGGGTTCTGCCTCTGAGCTATTCGCGTTGCGCAGCTCGAAGGTATTGAAGGCGGAGAACCACAGAGTCCAAACTTGGCCGTGGTACGGGAACTTCTCCGTCATGATGGCAATCAGATCCTCGGCGTCCTTCGCAACCTCGTACGCGGCTGCGAATTGCTGGATGTAGGCGCGGGTCTGCGCGATCATCGTCTCGACCGCGTAATCGTCGCCGTCGGGCCGGCGGTGGCCGGCCACGATCATCCGAGGGTTGAGCTTCTCTACGAGGTCCACGGTCTCGAGCCAATCCTGCCACTCGTCGGGTGTCGACAGGCCGAGCATGGGGTGGATCTCGTTGTAGACGGCGTCACCGGCTACGACGGCATCGATCGCCGGGATGTGGACGATCGTGGTCGGGCTGATGTCGGCCTGCTTGACCTCGATGATCTTCAGTGGGGAGCCGTCGACGTAGAAGGTGTCGCCCTCGATCGGGTCGGGGAGCGCGCCGTCGGCGACGCTGGAGTCTCCGAACATTTGTTCCCATAGCTCGGCATGCTCGTGCCGGGTCTCCTTGATCGCCTCGACGATATGTGGCAGCGCAACGCACTTCGCCTCGGGGAACCGCTCCTTCAAGGGACCGATGCCGAGATAGTGATCCTGGTGCGCATGCGTGACGTAAATCGTGGTGAGGGTCTTTCCCGTGCGCTCGATCAGGTCGCCGAGATCTCGGACGTCGTCCTTGAGATACTGGGCGTCGATGAGAACTGCCTCGGTCGGGCCGCTCACGATGGTGGAAGTGGCGGGTGGAAAGGTCCCGGTCTCTATTCCGGGAAACATAGGCGGGATCTCGGGCCAGCGGCCGGCGTACACCGTTGCGCGGATCGGGGGCACGGCGGGCGTCGATTCCGAACTTGCGTCCGGCGATTTAGCGTCAATATCCACGAGATTCCTCCAGGTTGCGGGTTGGGCGGCGCTCTACCGAGTCAGGCCGCCGGGCATCTCATGCCACAAGAGAGAGTACTCGCTACCATAAGGCGGCGCAAGGGCCTGGCTGAGCCGGACCGATCGGCCGCCGCGTACTCATGTGGGGGTCACCTCACGTTGAGGGTGCCGCATTCCGCCAAGTCAACGGCCGTAGTCAGATACCTTGCGCCGGCCAGTGCTCGAGCACCTCGGGATGTGGGAAGATCAAGAACGCTTCCTCTTCGATCGCCGCTAGCGCAATCACGGCGACATCTCGGGGTTCCAAGACTTTTCCGGCTTTCCCCACCACCTTCGCCCCGAGCTGTGCCGCCTCGTCCGATGCACCGTGCCCTGTTGTGGACGTCGGTATTGCCCCCCCATCGGGCAAATGCAGCTCACCCGTACGCCCCGGTCTCCGTAGGTGACCGACAGTCACTCGCTGAAGCCGACGGCAGCATGCTCGGTGAGCGAGTACGGCGCATTGCCAATTGGGCGGGCAGTCGGGCGGCCGAGGCGCGACCTCCCTGCGCGCTCGCGCCAAGCGGTCCGCTGTGTACATGTCCCCGATGGCGTCCCACATGTACATAGGAATGGACGCCTCGACGTTGCGTGGGCCGGAGATCGCGCGCACCGTCGGTTCGATCTGCGTCCAAGCCGACGCCGTCACCGTTACCCACTCATACCGCGGTGGCCCATCCGCCTGCAGCGCATTGGCCACGGTGTTTCGTGACAAGGACAAGGGTCGGGACCCGGGACCGTTCCGGCGGAACGGCGGCCGATGTTGAATCGGACCGTTGGTCCGTCAAGGGACTTGTAGATTCCCGGTTCGCTGTGAACTGTGTAGGTGAATGCGTCGGTTGCGAGCGAATGGATGGAGAGTGAACTCCTCATCGGCGCGGAGTCCCCGGTCGTCTGCGTCGGGGCCCGGACGGCGCGGTCTGCACCCGCGCCGCACCGTCCGGGTCGTCACTGCCGTCCACGACAAGCGCACGGACAGTCTTCACGCTGCCGATTCGCGGTCCGCCTCGAAAGAAGTTTCGAACCTTTGAGCGTCGATGAGGGGTCAGCTGGGCGACTATTGGCCGGAGGGCGCGCCAGCCGTGGTTCGCATCTCTATCGCAGTGAATGCCGAGAACGTCAGGGTCCATACGTTGCCGTGGTGCGGGAACTTCGCCGACATGATGCCGATGAGGTCTTGAGCATCCTTCGCTACGTTGTACGCGGCCGCGAATTCTTTGATGTAGGAACGGGTTTGTTGAATCATCGTGTCGACTGCGTAATCGTCGCCGTCGGGTCGACGGTGTCCGGCGACGATCATTCGCGGCTTCAGGTTCTCCACGACGTCGACGGTTCCGAGCCAGTCCGGCCATTCGTCGGCTGTCGACAACCCGAGCATGGGGTGGATCTCGTTGTAGATCGCGTCGCCGGCCACAACAGCGTCGATGGCCGGTATGTGCACGATCGTAGTGGGGCTGATGTCGGCTTGTTCCACCTCGATGATCTTCAGCGGCGAGCCGTCGACGAAGAACGTGTCACCGTCGAACGGGTCGGGAAGAGCGTTACCTGTCACGACCGTGTCGCCGAACATCTGTCCAAACTGTTCGGCGTACTCTTCGTGGTTCTCTTTCATGGCCTCCACGATGTGTGGCAGCGCAATGCATTTCGCATCGGGGAACCGTTCCATCAGCGGGCCGATCCCGAGGTAGTGGTCGGGATGTGCATGGGTGACGTAGATCGTGGTGAGTGTTTTCCCGGTGCGCTCGATCAGATCGCCGAGGTCCCGGACGTCCTCCTTGAGATATTGGGCATCGATGAGTACTACTTCGGTAGGACCGCTCACGATGGTGGACGTGCAGGGCGGGAAGGTACCGGTTTCCGGCCCCGGGAACGGGCTGGGAAATTCGGGCCACCTACCGACGTACACCGTCGCGCGAATTGGTGGTGCGACCGCAGTGGGGTGAGCGTCGATGGTCATGTGTCCTCCAGAGGTTCGGGGTTGGTTGCCTTTGGCGGCCGTGGTCCGCCGGCCAGTGCCATGAAGAGAGTAATCTCTATCACACTCAAAAGACAAGGGTCCCGGCCTGCACCCGGAGCTAACGCGGTGGCTCGCGACAACGACTATTCAGGTGGCGGGCGGGCTGGGTCGTGGCCGAGGTGCCGTTGGTGCAGACGCGGGGCCGTGAGGGCGACGGCCCGTCGGGCTTTGTCGTTTGAACGCGATGGATATTGCTCGCTCTCTGCTCTAACAAACGGGTGAAAAACGTGTCCCCGCGAGAGCGCCTGTTGGCGGCCGCGGACGAATTGTTCTTCACGGAGGGTATCCGTGCGGTAGGGATCAATCGGATTATGGAGGAAGCGCGGACGCCGATCATGACCTTTTACCGTTTACTTCGGTTCGAAGGAACGGGTCGGCGGCTGCGTATCTCGAGTTGCGCGGCGAACGTTTGCGCGAGGAGATCGGTGGCGAAGTCGAGCGGCGCGCATGCTCTCCGAGTGAGGCGGTTCTGGCGACCTTCAAAATGATCTGTGAGGGTCTGGAGAGCGGGGAATACCGCGGTTGTCCGTTCATTAATGCGACGGTGGAGATGGCGGCGCCGGACCACGAGGTCACGGAGATCGCGCAGCGATTCAAAGAAGCAGGGCGGGAGTTTGTTCATGCAACTCACGTCCGAGATGGGTATTCCGGATCCGAAAGCTCTCGCCGTGCAGCTCAGCGTGCTGCTCGACGGTGCGAGCGCAGCTGCGCTTGTATTCCGTGATACGTCGGGGGCGGCTCATGCCCGAGTGGCCGCAGAGATCCTGATGGACGCTGCGCTGGCTACCGCACCGGTCGTCGTGGGGACGTGACTGCAGGACTACAAAGAGATTGAGGCCGCCCGGAAGGGCGGCCTCAATCTCTTTGTCACACGAGCGCTGCGCTGTGTGCGTCAGGTGCTCGACGAACCAGTCGCGTGCCCTGCGCCACGAATTCATCGCCCGTGTGAGTGTCGAAGTGACCACCAGAAATCGGCACGAGTTTCCTCGGGGTGAGCCGCTGTCTCGGTTACGTCCACGATGATGGTGTACGAGCCGGATCTCGTACCAATGACCGGCG
>NZ_JASHKU010000057.1:0-15999 GCF_030056875.1 Rhodococcus sp. IEGM 1351
GCTCTCGAGAAGGCCACGAAAACTCGAGCCGACACGCCGAGCTAACAAAGTACTAATAGAGGTTTGCGCTTTGTTCCTTGACCGCACCCATGGGATGTCCGACGACCATCGCAGGATTCGTCGCATTGCGGTCCAAGTTCTTGGGCACGAACAGGTTGCCCGAGACATTCATCTGGTATTGGTTTTTGAACGTCACTTTCTGGGCGCTGACCTGGTCGCTGGTGTAGAAGTTGTCCGCGCCGTCGGAGGTGTCCCCCGGGGCCAGGTTCAGTGTCGCCTGGGTCGCCGAGGCCGCGGACGAGGAGGACCTGGTGGTCGGGGACGGCGTGCAGCCTGTTGCGGCGAGTACGCCGAGTACGGCGGCACCCGCAACAGCCATCTTCAGCAGGCCACGGCGTTTGAGGTCCCGTCCCGCAGAAGCTGTCGCTCTCGGCCGCCCAGCGGTGTCAGGGTCTGTGTTCATCGTTGATGCTCCTTGTCGTATGCGACGAAACGCGTATGGCTGCAGGCGCATTACCGCAGCTCGGTGATGAGGTTCAGGTGGATCAGAGTTGCCCGGTGTCGCACGCGCTCGACCTCTCGTCGTACGGTGCGGCAGACAACCGACGTGAGAGTGCTCGTGGATCCCTTCGCTGACGGGAAATTCACTGTCCTGTCTGATCAACGGCCGTCGCCGTCGAGCCCCGGTGTCCGGCACCCATACAACACCGCAGAGCACGAATGTGGGAGGCGCTGATCAGGGGGGTGCTGCCGGCACCCCTCTCACGTCCCTCGCAGCAGTCCGTCTCCGCGACCGCATCATCGCGGTGTTCTCTGGGCCATCCTTGCCGTCCATCATGGCGTCGCCGGAAGATGCGAGCGTCCTCGTGGTCTCGTTCTCGCTGACGCGGAGCGCCGATCATCCGCGCCGATAGGGCGTCTCACGGTAGCGGCGTCTCGAGTTCTCCACACGGATGGCGTACCGGCCGAGCTGAGCGGTCCGGCGGTACGGACCCGGCGCGGTCATCCGCACAGCGAGTCCTTGTAGGTGGTGACAGCGAGGATCACGACAACGATCGAGAAAATGACTGCGTCGGCTTGTATGTATCGCCCTTGCGGACTGCGGTTCTCATCGTCTAACAATGTGGCCGACCAGCGCAATGAGCAGTGCGGCCGATCCGGCTGCGAGAAGGAGTACGGCGAGGGTAAAGATCCACCGACCGACTCCCAGCCCGTACGCGCTGATGGTCGATTCGAGTCGGGTATCGGTAACCAGGACAGCGTGCGCGTCGAGGCGGAGGAACAAGGTGAGGGACGTGACGGTGCAGAATCCCTCCACGGCAATGTGGGCTAGCGGAGCTGGCGGGGTGGCCAGCGCGCGAGTAGGTGGTTGTGTCACAGTGCGATCCGTCCTCCGGAGGGTAGGCAGTGTGGGTCAGCGCACTGCGGTGAAGTCGCCTCTCTGATCATCGTGGCGGCGGCTTCTCATGTCGTGGATGGTTCGTCGTGTGGTGGTCGCAAGCAGGGCGATCGGCGCGAGCGCGGATCCGGTCAGGACCGCTCCGAGCACGGCCGGGCCGACCAGCCCCAGCGACGTCGACAGGGTTACCCCGGCCATGGCCGATCCGGCGGCGGTACCGAGATTGAATCCGGCGGTCGCCAGCGACGACGCCAGCGCCGACCCGTCTCCGGCGAAGCGCAACGTCTGCGCGATCAGCACGGGATTGGCCCCGAGACCGCACGCACCCAGAAGGACGACCAGCATGACCACGATCGCCGAGTGATCGGCTGCGGCGGCGAGGACCAGCAGCGCCGTCGCGGTGAGCGAGACCGCTACGGCGATCGTGACCAGTGGGTACCGGTCCCCGACACGACCGCCGAGCGCGGTGCCGGCGAGTGCACCGATTCCGAACCCGACCAACACCAGGGGCACCATCGGTGCTGGAATGCCGGCGCGGTCCGTGAGCAGGGGGCTGATGAAACTGTAGGCGCCGAGGAACCCAGCCTGGGCGAGCACGATCGCACCCAACGCAACCCACACCCGCCACGGCCGAATCACCGAAAGTTCGGCGCGAACCGAGACCTCTGCCCGGTGGCCGCCGACAGCGGCCGGCACGAATCGCAGCACAGCTCCGATCGCGAGCAGCGACAATCCGGCCAGCATCCAGAACGGGCCGCGCCACCCGGTGGCCTGGCCGGTGAAAGTGCCCAACGGCACCCCGGCAACCACGGCCAAGCTCAGTCCGCCCGACATCACCGCCAGTGCTCGCGCGCTCGCCCCGGGTCCGGCGACCGTGGTGGCGACGACCGCACCGATCGCCCAGAACGTGCCGGTGGCCAGCGCGGTCACCACCCGTGAGGCGGTCACTACTGTGAACGAGTCGCTCACCGCGGCGACGACGTGCCCAGCGGCGAACACGGCCAGCGCGCATACCAGGGTGGCCCGCGCGGGCAGCCGTAGGGTGGCCAGCGCCATCACCGGCGGTCCGACGATCATGCCGACCGCGAAGGCGGTGACCAGCAACCCGGCTTGCGCGACATCCACACCGAGATCAGCGGCGGCCTCGGGCAGCAAGCCTGCGATCATGAACTCGGTGGTGCCCATCAGGAAGATGCCCGCACCGATCACGTACACCAGTCCGGGCAGCCGAGGGGTCGGCGTCGTCCGGTCTCGCTGCTTCATCATCACCTCTTCGTTTCGGGATCGCTGTCCATCGAGGCGATTCGGGTGCCTCGATGTCCGACACTCATGCAACGCCGCAAAGAGCCCCCGTGGGAGGCGACGATGACAGGGGTGTCGGCAGCACCCCCCTCGCAGAACCTGGCAGCCGCCGACGGCCGGGTCGTACCCTCACTTCTATGGAGTCCACCAACCGAGCGGCCGAGATCGGCCAGTTCCTGGCGTCACGGCGGGCCAAGATCACCCCCGACCAGGTCGGGCTTCCGGTCTATGACGCCGCCAAACGCCGCGTCCCCGGTCTCCGCCGCCAAGAAGTCGCCACGCTCGCCGGGCTCTCGGTCGACTACTACACCCAGATCGAACGCGGCAAAGTCACCGGTGTCTCCGAATCCGTGCTCGACGCCATCGCCCGCGCGCTCGAACTCGACGAAGCGGAACGCTCCCACCTGGTCGACCTGCACCGTGCCGTCACCACCGGCCCGCAGCGAAGCAGGCCCCGCCGCACCAAAACCATTCGGCCGATGGTGCAGCGCCTGTGCGACGCCATGACGGTGCCGGCGTTCGTGCGTAACGCCCGGCACGATTTCGTATGCGGCAACCAACTGGCCTACGCGTTCTACGGCCCGCTCTACCCCGATCCGCTGCACCCCGACCCCAGCAAGCCGGTCAACTTCGTCCGGTTCTGCTTCCTCGACCCCCGCGCCCACGAGTTCTACCCCGACTGGGACCAGATGGCCGACAGCGCGGTCAACCTCCTGCGCACCGACGCCGGCCGCGACCCCTATGACCGCGGCATCTCCGACCTGGTCGGCGAACTGTCCACCCGCAGCGACGAATTCAGGACCCGGTGGGCCAAACGCAATGTGCGCCTGCACTACACCGGCACCAAGACCTTCCACCACCCCCTCGTCGGCGACATCGAAGTCGGCTACGAAACAATGCCACTACCTGCCGACCCCGGCCTGGTCCTCACCATCTACAGCCCCGAACCCGGAAGCCCGTCGGCCGACGCCATGACCCTGCTCGCAACCTGGGCGACCACACACCTCACCCCCGCTCCCGATCAAGCGCTACCCCACCACCCCCAATAGGCCCACAGCACCTCGGGACCAGACCCACCAACGACTGAACACACCGCATCGTTGCGGAACTTCGGGTGACGACCGCCGTGTGGGGACTGGCGTTCATCCGCAACCAGGCGGTCGTACGAGATGCAGTTGGGGGAATGCCGCGCCCGCCCTCGGAAAAGGCCAGCGCGAGAGCGATGGTGCCGAGTTTGTGCAGCGCGTCGCATCCACCCGCGTCCCGTCCCCCACAACCATCCGACGATCATCCCGACTCACGGCGCAGTTGCGTTGACGAGGCCCGCCCAGCGCACCCAGTACAACTTCGCCCGCGCACATGGGAGAACGGCAATCTCTCATTCGGGACGACCCCGACGTCGGCCATGTCATTCGGAGCAGGGCATCGGTCAACCCTCGTAGGCGGCAGCCACCTTCTTCGGCACGCACATCCGCCACGCGTCGACGAGCAGCTCGCGCAGCTCCTCGACGTCGAGGGCATCGAGCCGTACGCAGACCCACCGGTACCGCATGTCGGAGGGGCGGGGCATGAGGAACTTCTCGGGCTCCGAGGCCACCAGCGCCGCCCGCTCTTCCCTGGGGAAGCCGAAACCCATGACCGTGTCGTCCTGGTAGAACGCCGCGTAGACCAGGCGTCCGACCCGGAACCTCACCTCGTCGCGTACGAGCGCCTCATAGGAACGAGGCAACGTGGCGGCCATCGCCCGGGCATCGCCGATCGTCACCCCCATCGGCGGCGCAGCACCTCGGCGGTGCCGTGGTCAGCAGGCAGGAACGCCTCGAGGTGCAGCTCGGCGAGCGTCACGTCGGAGGCGGTCGCGAACGACGTGAGCGTTGTGATGAGCCGGAGGTCGCCATCGGCCGAGCCCAGCTCCAGCGGCACCGCGAAGCCGAGCACGTCGGCCTCCTCGGGCAGCGGCGGAAGGTAGGACTCGAGCTCGGCGAGAAGCGCCTCCAACGCCGGGTCGGGGCTCTGCGCCAGCTGAGCCCGCAGGTGCTCGGTGATGTGCCGGCCCCACTCCGGCAGGTTGCGCACCCGGGGCGCGTTCCCATCGGGGTGCAGGGCCAGGCGGAACACGTTGACCGGTGGTGCGAGCAACGCGGGGTCGACGCCTTCGCGGAATACCTCGAACGCCCGGTTGGCGGTGACGAGGATGCCGTGCGGCCGCACTACCATCGCCGGGTACGGGAGATGCCCGTCGAGAATCGTCTCCAGCGCCTGGTGAACTGGGCGCAGCGCCTCGTCGTCGAGCGGCGACTCCGGGAACGCCGGGGCGAAGCCGGCAGCGAGGAGCAGCTCGTTGCGCTCCCGTAGCGTGAGCTCCATCGACTCCGCCAGGCGCAACACCATGCCCCGACCCGGGCGGGAGCGGCCCTGTTCGATGAAGCTCACGTGCCGCTGGGTGGTGCCCGCCCGAAGCGCGAGATCCAGCTGGCTCATCCGGCGGGCCGTGCGCCAGCGCCGGAACTCACTCGGGAACCGCGTCATCACCGATCAATCTTCGCGCACCCCGGGGGTCGATGCCATTCCTTCCAGGGGGTTGCTAGCAATGACTCCGCGGCAGACGATACGGCCATGACCGACACAGCAGCAGTCATCGATCACTACAACGCCGCGTTCCTCGAACGGGCACCCGACAAGCTCGTCGACCTCATCGCCCCCGACTGCGTGATGGAGGGCACCGGCCCGGAGCCCGACGGCAACCGATGGACGGGTTACGACGAATGCCTCGCGGGCTGGCAGGGATTGGCCTCCGACCCCGCCATCGGGTTCACGGTCGAGCACGTCGACATCGACGGCGACCGAGCCGTCATCCGCTGGAGGATCACCGGCACCGAGAACTATCGGGCGTGAATCTCATGCGCGTCCGGGACGGGAAGATCGTCGAGGCGCTCGGGTACGGCAAGCGTCCGTAGCCCGCTGTGTCGAGCCGCCGGGTGGCGCCCAGTTCCGGGCGGTTGCGGCGTCGATCGCCTCCCCGGTGAACGCCATCTCGCTGGCCCGGGCCAGTCCGACGGCCCGCGGCAGCAGCCACGCCCCTCCGTCGCCGGGAATGTCCGTCCTTGACGAAGCTTTGTGTGGTCTCCAGGGTGGTTCTTGGACAGGATGATTCGCACGTCCACGAGCACGATGCCGGTGTCCGATGCGATCACGGGGTTGAGGTCGAGTCGAGTTCGCTGATCTCGGGGTGAGGCGGCGACGATGTCGCCGACCCAAACGAGGAAGCGGGCCAGCGCTTCCCGGGCGACGATCGGGAGGTGCCGGTAGCCGTCGAGCGTGTGAGAGGCGATGGTCTCGTCGATCATCTCGTGAGCCTCGAGGGCGGTGAACGGGGCGGCCGCCTTCTAGTGGGACTGTCCGGACTGTTCCTCGAGTTTCGAGGAAGTCCCGTGTCCGTGTACGTGGCGTTCGCCGCTTGTCGCGGGTCCGCCGGAATGTCTGGCACTTCTCATCGACGACTATCTCGACATCGAGCAGGCCCCAACCCGCATGACACTGTGCGTGTCAGGATCGCAGTAGAACCCAATCCAGACCAATTCTTGCCGGTCCGGCAAGAACTCTCGCCGAAACCGTCGGTGTTATTGCACTGTGTGGGTATGGAAGAAGCGGGCGAGGTCACCGAGGTCAAGACGACATCACGTGAGGCGGACGAGTGGGATGCACGCTACACCGAGCGGGATCGTGTGTGGAGCGGAGAACCCAACGGCGCACTAGTTGACGAGATGACCGGCGCACGGCCGGGACGCGCCCTGGACGTCGGCTGCGGTGAAGGCGCCGACGCGCTCTGGCTCGCCCGCCAGGGATGGGCCGTCACCGCGCTGGACGTCTCCCAGGTCGCCCTCGACCGAGCAAAGGCCCACGCCGACGGCGAGACCACAGACATCACCTGGGTGCTGAGCGGATTGCTCGATGCCGACTTGCCCGCGGGTGGTTTCGACCTGGTCTCCGCCCAGTACCCCGCCTTGCGCAGTACCCCCGACCGTGCTGCCGAACGCGCGCTGGTCTCTGCCGTCGCACCGGGCGGCATCTTGCTGGTTGTGCACCACGACGTCCGCGACGCGGATGCGGCGCGCGAGCACGGCTTCGATCCCGATGATTGGGTCACACCCGGTGATGTGGCGGCGCTACTCGATGACAGCTGGCACATCGACGTCAACGAGGTGCGGGAACGTTCGATCAGCGGCGGCGCGGGAGCACACCACACCCACGACGCGGTTTTACGGGCCCACAGGCGGCCCCACCGTAGCCCTTCCATCGGGCATCCGACTGCCGGTGGTTCTCTCGACGCCGACGCAGGATCACACAGGAAGACCACGACGGGAACAGCTACGCCCGCTTCACCGTCCAATGGTCGCGCCCACCCCCACGATCGCACCCGCTACTGGGACCACCGACAGGCACGGTGGGTCAAGCATCACGCCAACTCGACCCGAGACTAGAGGCCATCATCACCGGACTGGACGAGACGCCCACCCCTAGCCGGATTGTGGCCCGACAGAGAAGATGGTCAGGAAATGTCGCCGTGGGATGTCGAGAACCCGCGCGCGGCTTCGTCCCCGAAGTGAAACGGCCACAATGGGCCGCACCGCACCAAGGAGAACATGATGGCCAAGTACCTACTGCTCAAGCACTACCGTGGCGCGCCCGCATCGATCAACGACGTGCCCATGGACCAATGGACGCCGGAGGAAATCTCGGCCCACGTGCAGTACATGAACGACTTCGCCGCCCGGCTCGAGGGCACCGGCGAGTTCGTCGACAGTCAGGCGCTCTCCGCGGAGGGCACGTTCGTCCGCTACGACGGTGAGGGGCGACCGCCGGTCACCGACGGCCCGTTCGCGGAGACCAAGGACCTGATCGCCGGCTGGATGGTGATCGACGTCGAGACCCGCGAGCGGGCGCTCGAACTGGCCGGCGAGTTGTCCGCGGCCCCGGGGGCGGGTGGGAAACAGATCCACGAATGGCTCGAGGTGCGCCCGTTCCTGACCGCAGCTCCGACCACTACGGAGTGTGGTTTTCACCAGGGGGATGACACGTCCCCCGAAACTCTGATCGCAGTGCCGGGGACGCTCGAACAAGCAGACTGTCAAGTGCGCGGGCAAGAGTGGGCTGGAGTCGGCGACACTGCGGATGCACAGGATGAGCCGGAGGCGTGCACCCCTTCTCTGGGTTGGTGCCTCCGGTTTTCTGTCTCGACAGCCGCTCGGCGGTCATCCGTTTCTTCAGCTCCCGGCGGGCGCGTTGCTTCGGCGTCTCCTCTGGTTCGGGCTCGTCGTCGACCGCCCGGAAGGTTGCACGCCCGAGCACGATGTCCGGGTGCACGACCAGCTCGGGCGGTCCTTGTCGTCGGTGAACAGTCCGATCTCGACCCCCTCAGTCTTCAGTGACGTCCCGCAGCTCGATGATCATCCGCCGCCGATGCTGCCCGCCGGGCGACGGTAGCGTCCCTCACCGGCCAAGATCACCTCGAACCGCATCCGCTTCCAACTCACCGGTCCACGGTAGGCACGAACACCCAAAGTCACTGAAAAGCAATAATATTCAGAAATAGCCCAACCTACTCACAAACTGTCCCGCTCGGCACAGGGGACACGCGGCCCAGCAGTTGAGCAAACCCAGCCGATCAGCAGGTAGCGCCGGGCGATCCCGGGCCCCGAAGGTAGTCGATCAGAGTGTCGAGGACGGCTTCGAGATCCTCGACACTGCCCGTCGACCGCAGGACCTGCACCCCACCCTGAATTCCCGCGATGAACGCGGACGCGGTGCGCGGCGCATCCAGTTCCGCCCGGATCTGCCCTGCCGCCTGCATCGCCTCGATCCCGGCCACGACGTGGGTCCGCCACTGTGCCAGCAGTGTTCGGACCACTTCGTAGGCCCCCGGCGTTCCGCCCGCCTGGGCCAGCAGCGACCCGAGCGGACAGTGCGCTCCCTGAGCGCGGTAGCGGGTGACCAACGCATCCCGCCACCTCAGCCACGCCGCCCACGACGTCAGCGCGCCGAGGTGCGGTTGCTGATCGTCGAGAACCCGGCCCGCCTCGTAGACGGCGACGGCGAGCAGCAGTTCGTCCTTACCGCCCGGAAAGTAGTGGAACAGCTGTCCCTTGCTGGTTCCGGTGATCGCGCGGATGTCGTCGAGCGTGACCTGACCGGGCTCACCACCCCGAAGATGAGTCGCGGCACCCTCGACGATGCGCTGTCTGGTCGCGAGCCCCTTCGCAGTGATCGGCATATGCCGACGGTAACGCAATTCTGGACCGGCCAACCCTCCACTACTCCATTGGCAGCGATCACACCCCACTTTCTGGACTTGTGGGTCCAAAAAATAGGTCCTACGGTCGGGACATGACCAATCACTTCACCGGCAACCGACTGCAGGGCCGCACCGCCCTCGTCACCGGATCGACCTCCAACATCGGGCGCGCAATCGCCGTCGCCTTCGCCGCCGAGGGCGCCCACGTGATCGTCTCCGGTCGCGACGCGGCACGCGGGGACGAGACCATCGCCGCGATCCAGGCGACGGGAGGCCGCGCGGACTTCCTCGCCGCCGACCTCGACGGCACCTCCGCCACCAGCCACGCCCTCGCCGAGCAGGTGCTGCGCCTGACCGGCGGGCACCTCGACATCCTGGTCAACAACGCGGGCATCTTCCCGGCCTCCGGCACGATGACCGTCGACGACGACATCGTGGACCGCATCTACGCCGTGAACGTCAAGGCACCCATCTTCCTGGTGCAAGCCCTGGCCCCACACATGACCGAGAGCGGTGGCGGCGTCGTAATCAACCTCGGCTCGTGGGTGGCCCGCCTCGGAATCCCACACGGCCCCGTCTACGCCTCGTCCAAGGCCGCGATCGAGAGCCTGACCCGATCCTGGGCCGCCGAATTCGGCCCACGGGGCCTGCGCGTCAACGCCGTCTCCCCCGGCGTCATCCGCCCCGCCGGACCCGACGCCGACTCCCCGGCCGACACCCTGATGCACTCCACACCCGCCGGCCGGCCCGGCACCGCCGAAGACATCGCCGACGCCGTGCTCTACCTCGCCTCCGACGACGCCCGCTTCGTACACGGGACAGTCCTCGACGTCGACGGCGGACGCGTCGGAGTCAACACCGTGTAATGCCCGCGGCACAAACCGAACACCGGCGCGACACGCACGACGATGGCGTGAATGCTGCCGATGAAAAGACGATGCTGAAGTTCGCACAGACGTGGCAGCCCTGTGGCGGAGCGGATGAGCAGATCCTGTCCGAATTCGTTGTGACAGAAGCGTCGTATTACGTCAAGCTGCGCCAATACGATCCCCCACTGGTGCCGCGACTGGACCTAAGAAAGTTCCGGCGCATCTGTACATGCGGACTGAACGAGCATTCCGTCGAACGGGACGTCCTGGGTCGTCTTCACGAACTACGGCGACCGTCTCATTCCAAGGACCTCTGTGCCTCGCGGCGGAGTCTCAGTCGCCGATGTAGCCGGTCTCGGGATTGATCTGACCGAGGAAATCGCGGATCGACTCGCGATGCTCGTCAATTGTGTTCGGCTGCAGCGTAGAGGGAGTGTTCGCTCGATCCTGAATGCTCGAAGAGGCTACGCGTTGAAAGCTGGAGAAACCGTACCCCTTGTTCGGTCCGGATACCCAGTCATAGTCGCAGGCGCCTGGTTCGCCTGGGCGGAGTCTCACAGTGAAAACCTCACCGTCGACCGTCAACGTGAACGGCCCATCATCAGCCGTCGGTCGACTGTCACCTGCAGGCTCGTCGTGGTCCTCAGTACCCATGAACGCATCCTCACATGCGTCGGGCTTGCCGGATCGGACCTCCTAGGAGCGCCCGACAATTGCCCCGGGCCCAACCGAGCAGTGAACTGGCGAGACCCAGTGGATCGGCTTCCCGCATGGCTACTGGCGGAAGGTACCGCGCAGGTTCGCGTTGATCAGCTCGTTCATGCGCTTGCTCGCGCCAGACGACCAGGTCAGGGCCGAAACCCGACAGCGGTTCATCAAAATGTATGAAGGCCCCACCTCTGCGTTGTTCCGTTGGCGCATGGCGGGGACGGCCGCGGGCAAGCAGGGTGACTCCCATCACAAGCTCGATCCCGCCCGCCCCGCGAAGTCGACGGGCGCGGGCACCTGATGAAGGGAATGCCATGGGTACGACTCCGAACGGGGCCCATCAGCTCAAACCCGGCCTTAAACAGCGGCACCTGACAATGCTCTCGCTCGGCGGGGTCATCGGTGCCGGCCTGTTCGTGGGGTCGAGTGCGATCATCAACCAGGCTGGCCCGCTCGCCTTTGTCACCTACGGCATCACGGGGCTGATCGTGCTGCTGGTGATGCGGATGCTCGGCGAAATGGCCGCAGCCAAACCATGTTCCGGTTCCTTTACCGACTACGCCCGAATGGCGTGGGGTGAGTGGGCAGGCTTTTCCACCGGGTGGCTGTATTGGTACTTCTGGGTCATCGTCGTCGGATTCGAGGCGGTCGTCGGCGGTCAGATGATCAACAAATGGATTCCGTCGCTGCCGGTGTGGGCGATCGCGGCTGCCCTCATGGTCATCATGACCGCGGTCAACCTGCTCTCGGTGGGCGCGTTCGGTGAGGCCGAGTACTGGTTCGCGAGCATCAAGGTGGTCGCCATCGTCGCTTTCATTGCGGTCGCCGCGCTGTTCGTCTTCGGGCTCTGGCCCGGCGCGAGCGTCGACTTCTCCAACCTCACCGACCATGGCGGGCTCCTCCCGAACGGGCTGGCCACCCTGTTCATCGGTGTGGTCGTGGTGATCTTCTCCATGACCGGTGTCGAGGTCGTCACCATCGCCGCCGCCGAGTCGGCGGAACCGGCCAAGTCGATCCGCAAGGCCGTCAACTCCGTCGTCTTCCGCATCCTCGCGTTCTTCGTCATCTCCACGTTCCTGATCGCGGTGATCGTGCCGTGGGATTCGGTGGTACCGGGCGAGTCTCCGTTCGTCGCCGCCCTGGACCGGATCGGAATCCCCGGCACAGCGGACCTGCTCAACCTTGTCATCCTGGTGGCGGTGCTGTCGGTCCTCAACTCCGGCCTCTACACCTCCTCCCGGCTGCTGTTCGTCATGGGCGGCCGCGGCGACGCACCGGCCTGGATGACCTCGACCAACAAGCGTGGCGTTCCGGTCAAGGGCATCCTGTCCTGCACCGTCATCGGCTACGGATGCGTGGTCCTTGCGGCAATCTTCCCGGACACGGTGTTCCTGTTCCTGATCAACGCCTCCGGTGCGGTGTTCCTGTTCGTGTACTTCATGATCTGCATCTCCGAGCTGCGCCTGCGTCGACGGTGGGAGAAGGAGAACCCCGGCTCCCTCGAGTTCCGGATGTGGCTCTACCCGGGCCTGCCGATCCTGGTGACGGTGGCCATCGTCGCGGTACTGGTCAGCATGGGTTTCCGGGAAGCCAATCGGATCGAACTGATGCAGGGAATCGCGGTGTGGGTGGTGCTGACGATCGTCTACTTCATCAAGAAGAAGACCCGCGCCTCCACACAGGTGGCCCCGGCCGCCGACGACAGCGGACCCGACGTGTCCGGGGTGGCCACGGAGAGCATCAACTCCTGAACTTCGAGGTAGCACCTGATGAACACCAGATGGGCTGGTCCGTGACGGACCAGCCCATCTGGTGTTCCGCTCAGTCGATCAACTCGTCGAGATCGAGTTTCGCTCGCTCGGCACCGGACAGGGCGAGCCAAAACATCGCGGAGCCTTCGGTGGAGGTCGGCTTCAAGCCGGTGAGCTGCTCGACGCGGCGCAGCCGGTAGACGAGGGTCTGCCGGTGGATTTTCAACTCGTCGGCGCTCTTCTGCCACGCGCCGTCGTTCCGGAGGAACACGCGCACCGAGGTCACCAGCTCACCCTCGTTGCTCTTGTCATGGGCGATGAGCGGGCCGAGGGTGGTGCGGACCAACCTGCGGGTGTCTTCCATGCTGCGGGGCAGAAAACCGACGTCGTCGATGTCTTCGCCGTAGACATTGACGGTCTGGTCTTGCTCATGGGCGCGAGCCACGGCGAGCTGGGCCTGCCGGGCCGCTTCGGCGACACTCGAATTGGCGGTCAGAGCGCTGCTGACCCCGACCGCGCAGTCCGGAGCGAGCTTGGTGTTGATCGTTGCCAGGAGGTCGAGATCGCGGGGCACCACCGCGATCAGTAGCGCCGCGCGCGGCAGCAGCAGCGGAGCGTACTGCTGCAGACAGACCTGCCGGTGGATGGTCTCGTGATGAAGTGGGTCGGCGTTCGGGGTGCTCCAGCATGCGACGACCACCCCATTGGTCATCCCGCGGTGGCGCAGTTCGGGCCACACGGCGGCGAAGGTGATGGTTTCGTCGAGAAGGCCGACGAGCAAGTCCGCCCCGGACGCACGAAGTCGGTCGCGTTGAGCGGCATCATGTTCGAGTTCGAGGGCAATCAGGCCCCCGAGGTGCTGCAGGAGCGGGCGGTCGTTGACGGGGACCCGGCCGGGACTGGCCGACAGCACCACTTCTCCTGCCCCCGGGATCGGAATTTCGACGCGGTCGGCCGCAGGATCTGCGTGGCCGCTCCGCTGGTGAAGCGCCAGGCGTCCGCTGACAATGACCTCGCCGCCGGCACCGTGATCGCGGACCTCGAGAGCCCATCCGGTGGTCCCTTCGAGCGCGGAAATCCGGTCCCCGAAGGTGCCGCGTGCGTGCAGGGCCTGCCAGTACACGTCGTACAGGCGGGTGATGCTGGACAGGCGCTGTCGTTCGGATTCGACGGCACTTTCGATGACGGTGCGCGCGAGCGCGACGAATTGCAGGTCGAAACTTGCCGAGAGCACCGGGAATCCGCGGCTTTCGGCGACTTCGAGCAGCGCCGGCGTGACATCCGGGGTGCCGGGGCCGCGGGCGATCACCAGGGCGCTGACCTGACTGTCGATCAGGTGCGCCATCCACTCGGACTGCTCCGTGTCGCCGCGGGGCAGCCCGCCGCCGGTGGTCATGACGAGGTCACCGTGTTCGAACCACAACCACGGATCGGGCAGGTCACACGCGTGCGCCCACGTGACCAGTCGCGCGCCGCCGCTCTCGCCGGCGAGATATTGCAGGCCGAGCGATGGGATCGCGGCCAGCTGATCGACGGAGATCATCGGCCTTCACCTCCTCATACAAAAGTACAGCCGCCAGTTCTATGTCTGTGAATCCGGAGTATGTCGGGGCTCACACACTGACACGACACTGGACATCGACGCACGAACGAACGAACGGCTGGAGGCTGTAAATGGTGGTCAGTAACGCCCGCGCGGAGCGCGGCGTATCAGGTGCCGCAGACGGTACACCCCTGTGGCGCGAAGACCGAGAGCACGCATCCCGGCGGCCCGCGCTGCCCGGCAACATCACTGCCGACGTGGCGATCGTCGGTGCCGGGTTCACCGGACTGTGGGCGGCCTACTATCTGCTGCAGGCCGACCCGACGCTGAAAGTAGTTCTGCTCGAACGCGAATACGCCGGCTTCGGCGCCTCGGGACGCAACGGTGGGTGGGCGTCGTCGATCTTCCCGGTGTCGCTCGGCCGCGTCGAGCAGCTGTACTCGCATCGTGCCGCTCTGGATCTGCAGTCGGCGATGAACGAAACGGTCAGCGAGATCGGCGACGTCGTCGCGGCCGAGAAGATCGACTGCGAATACTCCCGCGACGGATTCGTCTCCCTCGCCCGCAGCCAGGCGCAATGGGCGCGGGCGAAGGCGACCGTCGATGGCGCCGAGAGGTTCGGCACCCACGGGCAGTGGCAGCTGCTCGATGCCGACGCCGCGCGCGAGAAGGTCAACGCAGCCGGTGTGCTCGGCGGTATCTACACCGAGCACTGCGCCCTGCTGCACCCGGACAAGCTGGTGCGCGGTCTCGCCGGCTGGGTCGAGGAGCGCGGCGGGGTCATCTATGAGGACACCGCTGTCGACGAGATCGGCAAGGGCATCGTATGGACGCGGCACGGGTCCGTCACCGCATCCGTCGTCATTCGCGCCACCGAGGCGTTCACCCCCGAATTCCCCGAGTACCGGCGCAATGTGGCGCCGCTGTACTCGCTCGTCGTCGCGACCGCCCCGCTGCCGGACGAGGTCCGTCTGGAACTCGGCCTCGACGGCCGAACCGCGTTCAACGACATGCGGAACCTGCGGATCTACGCCCACCCGACCAACGACGGCCGCCTCGTCTTCGGCGGGCGCGGGGCGCCGTACCACTTCCGGTCCAAGGTCTACCCGTCGTTCGACGTCGACGAGAAAATCCACGAGAAGATCATCGACACGATGCACGAGTTCTTTCCGACACTGAAGGACGTGCCGATCACCCACCGGTGGGGTGGCCCCCTCGGTGTCCCGCGCGACTGGTTCCCCTCCGTCGGCTACGACCAGAACAACAAGATGGCGTGGGCCGGACCGTATGTCGGCGACGGGGTCGCCACCAGCAACCTCGCCGGCCGCATCCTGCGCAACCTCATCCTCGACAAACGCGACGACCTGAACTCACTTCCCGTGGTCAACCACCACTCCCCCAAATGGGAAGTCGAACCCTTCCGCTGGTTCGGGGTCAACGCCGGACTGCGCGCCGCCGCGACCGCGGACCTCGAAGAACGCGTCACCAACAAACCGTCCAAGGTGTCCGCGCTGCTGGAAAAACTCACCGGCGCCCACTGACATCCCTCCCGACCGATAACGGAGACATCGACCATGGCTTCACTGATCCACCTGCCCTCCACCGTCGTGAACGGTGAGCTGACCCCCGCCGGGCAACGGCCCGGCGCCGACAGCGGCGACCCGCAGCTGCGCACCCTACCCGTCGACGGCGGCACCGACGCCCAGATCGGAATCTGGGAGTGCCAGCCCGGCGGCTGGCCTGTCGTCGACCGACCCAACACCGAAACCTGCTTCATCATCGAAGGCAAAGCCACACTCACCGACGACGAGACCGGCACCAAGGTCGAGATCTCGGCCGGCGACTTCGTGGTCCTGCCCCCGGGATGGTCCGGACGCTGGGACGTCTCCGAAACCGTCCGCAAGGCATACACCATCTTCTGACGCCGATCAGTGCCGCGTCCACGACGAAACCACCAGCTACTTCTCATTCGACAGGACCCCACTTCATGACACACAACGACAGCACCCTCCGGGTGATCCCACACTGGTTCGACGACAAGACGTTCACCGGCACCAGCGGCAACACCGCGCCGGTCACCAATCCGGCGACCGGTGCCGTCACCGGTCAGGTCGCCCTCGCCAGCGTCGAGGACG
>NZ_JASHKU010000058.1:0-15643 GCF_030056875.1 Rhodococcus sp. IEGM 1351
TCCCACAACGCATCCGGAACCAACCGCAGTGACAACTCATCTACCACGCGTCACACTATGTCCCACACATCACTTCATCCACATGAGACACGCTCTTAGGCGTCGTCGCCCAGATACAGGCGGTCGTAATACTTCGTCAGTGCCCCGATCGCCGCGACGTCTGAGAGAGTGTTTGAGAACCCGCGATGGGCGGGCGTGCGCCTCGCTGAGAATGTGATTGAGAACGGTCAGGTTCGGGCGAGTCGCCTGGTCATAGTCGCGATGGTGGCGACGAGAACCATCGCTTCGTGGTGTTCAGGCTTGGCTTCGTAGTCGCGGACACAGCGGCGATATTTAAGGAGCCAACCGAAGGTCCGTTCTACCACCCAAACTCGGGGCCGGACGTGGAATCCGGTATTACTGGGCTTGCGTTTGATGATGTCGACCCGTAGAGCCAGAACACTTTTCGCCCAGCCGAGCAGGCGTCCCGGGTAGCCGCCGTCGGCCCACACCAGCCGGATCGTGGAGAACGTGCCGCGCAGTATGGCGAGCAGCCGGTGCCCGGCGTCACGGTCCTGAATCGAGGCCGCGGTCACCACGACTCCCAACAACAGCCCGGTCACGTCCACCGCGATGTGGCGTTTCACACCGGTCGTTCGTTTCGCGCCGTCCCATTCGGTACCGGATCGGGGCACCGTGTCGGCGACCGGGACAGTCTGCGAATCGATGATCGCCGCGGTCGGACAGCGATCCCTTTCGGCTCGCACCCGCAACCGGTCGCGCAGGGTGTCGAGGATGCGATGCCAGACCCCGCCACGGATCCAACGCAAGAAGGTCGCGTACACCGTCCCGACCGGCGGAAACTCCACCGGCAGTTGCCGCCACGCGATCCCACCGCGGACCAGGTACAGGATGGCGTCCAATATGATTCGGCGGCAATGCTTCTCAGGTCTGCCGCCGCGACCCGCGGTGTTGCCCGGCGCCGGCAGCAACGGTTGCAGGATCACCCACTGTGCATCGGTGACCGACGACGGGTACATCGCGCAACGGTGCCCGCCCGCCGCGTGGGGCGGACACGACGGGCACGGTGAGATGGCCGATGATGGCATGGAAGTGGGCTCCTCGATTCGGCTGCGGGCGTCGACCCCACCAACTCAACCAGGAGCCCACTTCCACGCACCGACCACCGCAGACACACGCCGTCGACGAGTTCTCAATCACGCTCTGAGTGCAGCGGTAAACCACACCGAAACCGCCACGGCCGATCTCCTGAACATCAGCGAAGCCAACTCCACCGAGTTCGGCGGCCGGGGACGGCGGGTACCGCTGAGTGACGAGCGGATCACCTTCACCCATCGGACGGTCTACTCACTCCGTCGGCTCATCGATCCCGCGCACTGGTCCCGACGGCACGAGCAGCGCGGATACCACCGTGGACACACCTCTCGATGGCGTGCTCACAAGGATCACGCGGGTATCGCGCCTCGACGGAACGCTGAGTACCAAGATCCAGGCTGCTCGTGTCCAGCGGCTTGCACGGACTGTCTGGCCGATGCCGGGCAAACTGGGACCGTCTCGAAGCGGCGGAGGGCCGATTTATCTCCGCCGCAACCGGACTCAGCTCCTCGCGGCCTCGGGGTTCGTGGCGATCAGGTCGAGGGCGATGTCGACGATGAGGTCTTCCTGTCCGCCGACGAGGCCGCGGCGGCCGACCTCGAGGAGGATGGTGCGCACGTCGATGCCGTACCGCTGGGATGCGGCTTCGGCGTGCCGGAGGAAGGACGAGTACACGCCGGCGTAGCCGAGGGTGAGGGTTTCCCGGTCGACGCGGACGGGCCGGTCCTGCAGCGGCCGGACGAGGTCGTCGGCGGCGTCCTGGAGGGCGAACAGGTCACTGTTGTGCTTCCAGCCCTGCAGGTCCGCGACCGCGATGAACGGTTCGATCGGGCAGTTGCCGGCGCCGGCGCCGTGCCCGGCCAGCGAGGCGTCGACCCGGGTGACGCCCTCTTCGACGGCGACGACGGAATTGGCGACCGACAGCGACAGGTTCTCGTGGGCGTGGATGCCGATCTCGGTGGCCTCGTCGAGCACGTCCCGGTAGGCGCGGACCCGGTCGCGGACGCCGTCCATGGTCAACCGGCCACCGGAGTCGGTGACGTAGACGCAGTGCGCGCCGTAGGACTCCATGAGCTTGGCCTGGGCGGCGAGCTCGGGTGCGGTGGTCATGTGGCTCATCATCAGGAAACCGGAGACGTCCATGCCGAGCTCGCGGGCTTTGCCGATGTGCTGGGCGGCGACGTCGGCTTCGGTGCAGTGGGTGGCCACCCGCACCGACCGCACGCCCAGTTGGTAGGCGTGTTCGAGTTCGGCGATGGTGCCGATGCCGGGCAGCAGCAGGGTGGTCAGCCGGGCGTGGGTGAGGTTGGCGGCGGCGGCTTCGATCCATTCCCAGTCGGTGTTGCTGCCGGGGCCGTAGTTCAGCGATCCGCCGGCGAGTCCGTCGCCGTGGGCGACTTCGATGCCGTCGACACCGGCGGCGTCGAGCGCGGCCACGATCGTGCCGACGTCGTCGGGGGTGATGCGGTGGCGGACGGCGTGCATGCCGTCGCGGAGGGTGACGTCTTGGATGAACAGCCTGGTGGTCATCGGGTGGCTCCCTGTGTTGCCGTCGGGGCGGCGATCGTGTCGGCGACGGACTCGGCGTAGCGCACTGCGGCCGAGGTCATGATGTCGAGGTTTCCGGCGTAGGCGGGCAGGTAGTGGGCGGCGCCTTCGACTTCGAGGAACACCGTCACCTGGTGGGTGGGGGCCGCCGTGTCCCCGGAGGCGAGCAGGGTGTGGACGGGTTGGCCGTCCGGGACGGGGGTGATCTGGACCTGTTGCTTGAGTCGGTAGCCGGGCACGTAGGTCGCGACGTGGTCGACCATTGTCTGGATCGAGTCGCGGACCGCGTCGTGGGTGGCCGGGTCGGGGGCGGAGATCAGGCACAGGACGGTATCGCGCATGATCAGCGGCGGGTCGGCCGGGTTGAGGATGATGATGGCCTTGCCGCGGCGGGCGCCGCCGACGGTTTCGATGGCGTGGGAGGTGGTTTCGGTGAACTCGTCGATGTTCGCGCGGGTGCCCGGACCCGCGGACTTCGACGCGATGGAGGCGACGATTTCAGCGTAGGCGACCGGTGTCACGCGGGAGACGGCGGCGACGATCGGGATGGTGGCCTGACCGCCGCAGGTGACCATGTTGACGTTGGTGGCGTCCCGGTGTTCGTCGAGGTTGACCGCCGGCACCACGAAAGGCCCGAGGGCGGCCGGGGTGAGGTCGATCAGCCGTTTGCCGAGCGGTTCGAGCAGGGCGGCGTTGGCGGCGTGTGCCTTGGCGGAGGTGGCGTCGAAGATCACGTCGATCTCGTCGAAGTTCGGCAGCTGAAGGAGGCCTTGGACGCCGTCGGCGGTGGTGGGGACGCCGAGTCGGCGGGCGCGGGCGAGCCCGTCGGAGTCGGGGTCGATGCCGACCATCGCGCCCATCTGCAGGACGTCGGAGTGGCGGATCACCTTGATCATGAGGTCGGTGCCGATGTTGCCGGATCCGATCACCGCGACGGTGACCTTACGGGTGCTTTCGCTCATGGTGTTCACTCCTGGGTGAAGGTTGCGGTGACCGATCCGAGACCGGTGATGTCGGCGCGGACGGTGCCGGCGGTGTCGATGACGGCCATCGGTCCGAGGGCCCCGGACAAGATCACCTGGCCGGCCAGCAGTGGTTGGCCGAACTCGCGTGCGGTGCGCGCGAGCCAGGCCAGCGCCCGCAACGGGTCACCGAGACAGGCGGCCCCGGTTCCGGTCGACACCGCGGTGTCGCCGACGGACATCTGCATCTGCGCGGCGACCGGGTCGAAGGAGTCGAGGGTGCGCCGGTCGGCACCGAGGACGAACAGCCCGCTCGACCCGTTGTCGGCGACGGTGTCGCCGAAGGTGATGTCCCACACGGCGATTCGGCTGTCGACGATCTCGAGGGCGGCCACCGCGTAGTCGACGGCGGCGCGGATCTGGGCGTCGTCGAGCGGCCCGTCCACCAGATCGTGGTCGAGGACGAACGCGATCTCCGCCTCCACCTTCGGCTGCAGCAGACGCGACAGCGGGATCGGGCCGGCCTCCTGGCAGTGCATGTCGTCGAACAGCACCCCGAAGTCCGGTTGGTCGACGCCGAGCTGCTGCTGGACCGCCGGGGAGGTCAGGCCGATCTTGCGGCCGACGACGCTCGCTCCGGCGGCGATTCGGTCGGCGACGATCCGTTCCTGGACGGCGTACGCGGCCGCGGCGTCGTCGGTACCGATCAGGTCGCGGACCGGGGTGCACGGCGTGGAAGTTGCGGCGGCGGTGCTCAACCGCTCGGCGGCGGCGGCGATAGCGTCGGCGGTGGCTCGCGCCGTGGGGGGCAGGCTGGTGCCCGGGGGTGTGCTCATCTGACGTCCCGATGTGATCGTGGGGAATGGACTGTGGTTCCACTGTCGCCGCGGGGTGATGGTCCGCCAAGCATTGTGTTCCACTGAGCCGAACACACGCCGTATCGTGGACGAAAGCCGCCGGTGGTAGCGGAAGGGAGGAACCGCCAGTGTCCGATCAGGAGTTCGACCGCACGACGGTGCTGGGCAAGGTGATGATGGTGCTGCATGCGTTCACCATCGACGACTCGACCCTGTCGCTGGCCGAACTGGTCCGGCGGACGTCCATCCCGAAAGGCACGCTGCACCGGGTGCTCTCCGACATGGTGGCGGTGCGGATGCTGGACCGCACCGATGCCGGTTACCGGCTCGGCGGCTCGTTATTCGAGCTGGGCATGCGGGCGTCGGTCGAGCGCAGCCTGCTCGAGGTGGCGATCCCGTTCATGGAGGACCTCTATGTCCGCACCCACGAGACGGTGCACCTGGGGGTCCTCGACGGGACGGAGGTTGTGTACCTGTCGAAGATCGGCGGTCATCGGCAGGCGAGCGCACCATCGAGGATCGGGGGCCGGATGCCGGTGCACTGCACCGCAATCGGCAAGGTGCTGCTCGCCCACGCCGACAGCGCCCTCCGAGAACAGGTGCTCTCCGCTCCGCTGGCCCGCTACACCCCGCGGACCATCATCCTGCCCGGCCCGCTGCGCACCCAGCTCGACCGCGTCGCCGCCGAGGGCATGGCCTACGAATACGAGGAATCCGCCACCGGAATCGTGTGCGTGGCAGCACCGGTCCGCGAGAGCGAGAACGTGGTCGCCGCGATCAGCGTGACCGGCCCGTCCCATCGCTTTCGGCCCGACAACCACACCAGTCCGGTCCGCGCCGCCGCGGAAGAAATCGGAGCCACACTAGCGCGGCGATCTCATCTGCTACGGAATTGAAGACCGGGGTATGCTCGACGGGCTGGTCCGCTGAGTGGACCGCCTGTCGGAGGATCCATATGAACGCGTCGTTGCTGGGAAAAGTGCGACTGCTACTCGACAGCTTCGATGCAGATTCCGGAGCGCTGTCGTTGACCGAGCTCTCACGTCGGAGCGGGGTAGCGAAGGCGACGGTGTACCGCCTTGCCGGGGAGATGGTCCAGATCGGGTTCTTGGAGCGGGTTGGAACCGACTACCGGTTGGGACTGCGCCTCTTCGAACTGGGCCAGCTGGTCCCGACACAACGCATCATCCGGGATGCCGCGGTTCCGTTCATGCAGGACCTGCACTCTCTCACCCTCGAGACGGTGCACTTGGCGATTCGGGACGGCCTCGACGTCATGTTCGTGGAAAAGATCTCCGGTCACCGCAGCGCCCGGCTCCCCTCGCGGATCGCAGGCCGATTCCCGATCGAGGCCACGGCGACCGGCAAGGCGATCCTCGCGTACTCGCCGTCGAGCATGTTCGACGAGGTCGTCGCTCGTGGGTTCGCTCCCCTGACGACTCGGACCGTTGCCTCGGCTCTCCGTCTTCGTCGGCAACTCGATCGGGTCCGTACAGAGGGTTTCGCGTTGGAGGTCGAGGAGGTCGGACTCGGTATGACCAGTATCGCGGTACCCGTGTTCGCCGGTTCGATGGTGGTCGGTGCGGTAAGCGTGACCACCACGACGTCGCGGATGAATGTCGGCCGGGTGGCGAAGCCGTTGACGGCCGCGGGATCGAACATCAGTCGTGCCCTCCGTGGCGTCGCGCGTTCGGCCTGACACCGAACCCGAGCGAGAGAACGGCAAGGACAGCGCACCCAGTCATCGTGACGGCCACGGCGAGCGAGGTGTTCCCTAGGGCGCCGACGACCGGGGCCACGACGGCGGCCGTACCGAACTGCGCGAACCCGACGATTGCCGCCGCGGTCCCGGCCGCGTCGCCGTGCCGGGTCAATGCCAGAGCCGGCGCATTCGGCATGACGAATCCGGTGGCACACAGTAAGGCCAGCACCGGCACCGCGAAGCCGGCGAATCCCACAGTGCCATGAAGAGCCACGGCGACGAACATGACTCCAACGACGACGCTGACGGCGAGCGCGACGATACAGATCCGGACGGGAGACCAGCGGTCCAGCAGCCGCACGTTGAGTTGGGCCGCCCCGATCAGGACGACGCCGCCGGCCGCGAACGCCATTCCGTACACGGTCGGATCCAGTTCGAACTCCCTCTGCATGACGAACGAGGATCCGGCGATATACGCCCACAGGACCGCACGGCCCAGTCCACACACGAGGACGAGCGTCATGAAGCCGCCGTCGCGAACGAGCCGGGTGTAGGTCCGGAGTGCAGGGGCAAGTCCGCGTCGGCTCCGGCGCGAGGGCGGAAGCGTTTCGGGCAATGCGACGGCACCGATCAGCATCAACAGAGCCGCGAGCACCGCCAGCACGAGGAACACACCGTGCCACGACATGGTGGTCATGAGGATTCCGCCGATGCTCGGCGCCAGGATCGGGGCCACACCCATGACCAGCATCAGATGGGAGAACATGACAGCGGCGGCGCGGCCCGAGAAGAGGTCCCGGACAACGGCGGTCGCGATGACCGCAGTCGCCGCGGCGCCCACCCCCTGAACAGTCCGGAACACACCGAGCACCGTGATGGTCGGCGCGAAATAGCACGCCACCTACGCGACGACATGGACTGCCGTGCCCAGCAGGAGTGGGCGACGCCGACCGTAGCGGTCAGAGACCGGGCCGATCACCAGCTGTCCGAGAGCGAGACCGATCAGCGTCCCGGTCAGTGTCAGTTGCACCGTCGACTCCGAGGTCTCGAAGTCGACGGCGATGGCTGGTAGTGCCGGTAGATACATGTCCACGGTGAACGGGCCCAGTGCGGTGAGCACACCGAGGACGAGGACGAGCTGGATGCGTTTCGTCCCGACGGGTGGTGCGGGGATCAGCTCCGAGCAAGTGCTGCTCGTGGTCACGGGTGTCGCTGTTCGAGGAATCCCGTAACGAGCGAGTAGTAGTCGTGCGGACGTTCCTCCTGCAGGTGGTGGGACGCGCGGTCCATTATGTAGAGGTGGCCGTGCTTGATCATTCGGGCCAGCATCAGCGGATAGTCCGGCGTGAGGAAGGCGTCGTGCATTCCCCACGCGAACAGAACCGGCGCTTCGATCATCCCGAGTTCGGTCGTCAGATCCTGCCAGTCCCCACGCGGATTGTCCGACGCCGCGGCCAGCGCCATCTCGTCGGGATCGAGACTTTGCCGGTACCGCATCTCGAGCGTGTCGTCCGGCAGCTGGTCTCCGTCGAACCATTCGAGGCGAGTGATGAGTTGCCGCATCTTCTCGCGGGTGGGACCGTCGCCGCCGTAGTACACGTCCCGGGCTTTGCGGCCGCGCCGGCCGTCCTCCGGCAACGGGGCGAGCGGTCCGTAGAAGACCGGCATACTTCCGGTGATCACCAGAGCCCGCACCCGCTCCGGGTACTTCGCCGCGAGATTCAGGGCGATCGTCCCGCCCCATGAATTGCAGACGAAGTCAGCTCGGGCGATGCCGAGCTCGTCGAGAAGGGCGACGATCTTGGCGGCGTGAAAATCCCACATCGGTCCGCTGATGGTGCACTTGTCGGACTTGCCGTATTGGAGGATGTCGACGAGCACGGCTCGACGATCGTCGGCGAAGAGTGGTGCGACGGGGCCGAAATCTGACCACGCCGTGCAGCCGGGGCCGCCGCCGTGCAGGAAGATCGTCGGAGACCCCTCGCCCATGTCGTGGTAATGGAATTTCACGCCCGCGGCCGTGGCGTACAGACTGTTCGGTGGATGTGCCATGACCACACCTGACCCGATCTGCGGCGGTGGCGGAAGCATCTCGGTCCGCTGGACGGTCCGGGACCGTGGTGATGCCGCCACACCGGATCTAGCTTTCGCCCATGCGAACTGGTTTAGATTCAGTCTTCGAACGCGCGTGCCGGATGATCGGTACCACCACACACCGCCGCCTCGGGGAAGTGCGTGCAGCAGAGTCCGTGGCGTTCGCGCGGGCGTCGGCGGAGCGCGATCGTCGATTCCTCGACCCCGGCCGGGAAGACTTCCGGGTCCACCCGATGTACCTGCCCAGCCTGCTGCGAGGACCGGATGGCGCCGACACCGCTGAGTATCGCCCCGACGGCATGTTCGCCGATGAAGTGCCCGGCACGGCCGGGCTGGACGTGCGCCTGTTGGCGGGAGGGCAGACCATCGAGTTTTGTTCGACTCCCCCGCTCGGCGTGCCCCTCGAGGTCACACGCACCGTGAACGGTGTCGACTGGAAGGGCAGTGATGGCGGTGAGTTCCTTCTGATCACTGTGTCCAAGACCTACCGCGTCACGGGATCGGTCACGCTGGCAATTGTCACGGAACGGTTCATCGTCCGATGACGCCCAGTGGCGGATGGATGGTCGGCGATGCTATCGAACAGGTTGCGCTGCAGTGCGATCCGGTCCGGATTCTACGTTTCGGTGCAACCACCCACAATGCACACCGCATTCACTACGACACCGACTACGCCCGTGCCGAGGGCCTTCCCGACCCGGTGGTGATGGCTCAGCTGCAGGGGACGCTGTTCTTCCGGGCCGCCGCCCGCCTGGCCGGCGAGCTCGGTGCGGTGACGTCCGTGACGTGGCGCAACCGAGCGCCCGCCCCCGTGGGGTGTGTCCTGACGGTCAGCGGAACCGTCACCCGGATCGAGGGTGACCGGATCGAGGTCACCCTCGTCGAACACGCCGACGACGGGGCATTGTGCGCGGAGGGCAGCGCGGTGATCACCACGACACCTCGATCGTCACGGCGGTGAACCCGGTCTGCTGAGCGAACCGGATTTGTTGAGGTGCACGGCGATCGATCGGAAGATCTCCTGCATCACTTGATCTCATCTCGAGAGGACTTCACATGACTGGTGTCGAGGCGCCGGAGAACTCGCAGGTTCTCCCGGAGAGGCCGCGCGCGGCCGGTCGGCAGGACTGGACCGCCTGGCCTCGATACAACGAGGCAGGCAGCGGTTACCGCGGTTACTGGTACCCGGTGACGTGGGCGAACCATGTAACAGGTGAGCCGACGAGCCACACCATCTGCGGCGAGAAGCTCGCGCTCATTCGCGACGCAGGCAAGGTCTACGCACTGCATGACCGCTGCCCCCATCGTGGCGTCCCGCTATCGGAGGGCGATCAACAGTTCCCGGGGACCGTCAGCTGCCCCTATCACGGGTGGACGTTCCGGCTCACCGACGGCAAACTGGCCGCCGTCATCACCGACGGGCCGGATTCGAAGATCTGCGGCAAACTGTCCGTGCAGACCTACTCGGTGGAAGAACGCCTGGGCCTGGTCTGGGTGTACATCCCGATCGGCAACGAGCCCGTGCCGTCGATCGACGAGCAGTTGCCCCGTGAGCTCGTCGAGAACGAAGGCGTCGTCGGGGGCCGGATCCAACCGCGGGGCGGCAATTGGCGCTTCGCCTGCGAGAACGGATTCGACGAAGGACATGCGAAGTACCTGCACCGCACCGCGTTGTGGCGGTTGTTCAAGCCGATGCCGACGTGGAACATCACCAGCATCGTCCCCGAAGGCCGGTGGATCTACCGGGTCCAAGACGAGGTCTACTGGGAGGCCGAATTTCCTGGCGTCGGGAAGTGGACGAACAAGCGCTGGTGGAAGAAGAAGCCCGACGAGAGCCAGATCTCGCAGATCGGCAACGTCGGCGCCGGCGTGAAGGTGAATCCGGTGATCGCAGCCCAGAACTTCCCGGGCTTTGCCTCGTTGTCGATGCCGGGTGTGCTGCGGATCGCCTATCCCAACTTCATTCACTACGAGTTCTATGTTCCGGTCGACGAGGATCACCACCAGTACGTGGGACTCATGGTCAACTTCGAGACCGGGGTGAAGAGGCTCGGCTTCTACGCCAAATACCTCGGTGCCGTGCGGTGGCTGTTCCACGGCCAGTTCTCGGGCCAGGACGAGTGGATGGTCCGCGTCACCGACGCTCCGCCGGAGAAGCTGTACCGACCCGACGTCTCGCTCACCACGTGGCGAAATCTCGCCGAACAGGAATATGGGGAGAAGATCGCGGCTGCAGTCACTTTCGCGCCGGCAGCACCCGATAGACCGGTTCGTGAGCGCCGTGCCTCCGCGGCGCGGAAGACTGCGCAGCCGGCGACATCCACCGAGTCGGCCAATGGGGCGAGCGCACCCACTGCGGCCGACGCCGACTAGAGGAGAATTTCGATGTTCAAGACTCTGACCGGCGTGACGTTCGGCGTCCTGCTCGCCACCGGCGTGCCGAGGGCATGGCGTTTCGTCGCCGCACGCAGCAACACCCAGGTTCACCGGATCAACTCGTGACGGCCGCAACCGCAACCCCGCTCGCGGGCCTCGACGAGCAGCGCCGCACCTGGACCGAACAGGCGTGGGCGACGGTCGATCGGGAGCGATTACGGGAGCTGATCATCGGTCTGGTGGACATCGCCAGCCCGACCGGCGACGAAACGCCACTCGCACAACACATCACAGAGACGTTCACGGCCAGCGGCATCGAAGCGCACACGATGGATCTCGACGACCGCCAAGCCAACTCGTGGGCACGGCTGCGCGGTGACGGGTCGGGGCCGGACCTCATGCTGTACGCCCCGATCGACACGGTCACCAGCGGCAACAGCGAGGAAGACGTGCCCTGGGCGGCGGAGACGCTCCGTCCCGACATGACGGCGCGAGCCGACAGCGAGGGCGACTACGTCATCGGCCTCGGCGCTTCGAATCCGAAGGGGCATGCCGCCTGCGTCATGGCGGCGATCGAAGCAGTGCACGCTGCGGGCATACCACTCACCGGCGACCTTATCGCGGGTTTCGGAGCCGGCGGAATGCCGACGAACCCTCGTCCGGGCGTAGGAAATCCGCGCCGGAACACCGGCCAGGGCGTGGGCTGTTCGTTCCTGCTCGAACAGGGAGTCTGGGCAGATTTCGCGCTCATCGCCAAGCCCGGGTGGACGGTCTCATGGGAGGAGGTGGGCCTGGCCTGGTTCGAGGTCACCGTGCACGGCACCCACACTTACGTCGGATCCCGGCATCGGCTGCCGTACCGCAACCCCGTCGCACTGGCGGGCGAGGTGGCAGTACGCCTGGAGCGATGGTTCCCGCAGTACTCGCAGGCGCACCGGAGCGGGCTGGTGCTTCCCCAGGGCATGGTCGCGAACATCCGGGGCGGGTGCGAGCGGACCGCCTCGTTCACCCCGGCTCAGGTGCGGATGATGGTGGATCTGCGCCTGAGCCCACGGACCACACCGACCGCCGCCAAACGCGAACTGGTCGACGCTGTGCGGCGGATAGCCACCGAACTGGACGCCCGCATCGACGTGGAGCAGATCCTATCGATCCCGGGCGAGTCGTCCGACGAGCGGATGTGGCTCTGCCGCAGTGCCGTAGCAGCCTGGGAGGCGGCCGAGGGCCAACCGCACCGCGCGGTGCACGACGCCAGTGGCGCAACGGACGCGAACATCCTGCGCAGCCGGGGAATCCCGACCATACGGGTCGGCATGCCCAAGGTGGTGGACGCACCGTTCGAGGTGGACTTCGCCATGGGGATGAACACCGTCGACCTGGCCGAGGCCGAAAAGCTTACCCGATACCTGATCCGTGTTGCCGTCGACACGGCGACCCGCACACTCGAGGAAGTAGGAACAGGCTGATGGCCGAGATCGTCTTGGGGGTGGGTGCGTCGCACAGCACCCTCATGAACACCCATTGGGAGGAAACAACACACAAAGCCGAGGCGGAACGCTTCCGGGAGGCGCTGGTCACTGCGCGGGAGCGGATCGCCGCGGCGCGGCCCGACGTGGTGATCCTGCTTGGGTCGAATCACTTCAGAGGATTCTGGCTCGATCTCGTTCCGCCCTTCACGCTCGGCGTGGGCGAGTGCATCGCGAGCGGCGAGTCGGGTACCCCGAAGGGCCCGCAGCGTGTCGACGCGCACCTGGCCGGCCACCTCGCCGCGCAGGTGGTGGAGAGCGGACGGTTCGATCTCGCATTCTCCGCCCGCCTGCAGATCGACCACGGGCAGTCGCATGCCATCCAGTACCTGCTGGCGGACCTCGACGTGCCCATCGTGCCTCTGGTCGTCAACGTCTTCGCACCACCGCTGCCGACCTTCGGGCGCTGTGAGGCGCTCGCACACGCGCTCCGCGCGGCGCTCGACTCGTATCCGGAGGACAAGCGGGTGGTCGTGATCGCGTCCGGTGGTCTGTCGCACCGGCTGCCATGGCCGGACTGGCGTGATCCGCACGGTGAGGACGACGACTTCATGGTGCAGGCCTGGCTCGACGGTCGCGAGAACTGGTCGGACTACGACGTGCGCCGGCGGGAGATCATCCGCGCAGCCGAGGCGGCCATCTCACCGGAGTTCGACGACCGGATCCTCGATCTTTTCGAGACCGGCAAGGCGGCCGAACTCGCGGAGTTCTCGACCGACGAGGTCGACACCGAGGCAGGTAACGGTGCGCAAGAACTCCGCACCTGGCTCATGATGGCCGCGATGGTGAACTACGTTCCCGCGGAACGCCTTGCCTACGAACCCATGCCGGAATGGCTCACGGGGATGGGCGTCGTCGTCCTCGATCCCACCACTCGGCCGCTCGCGCCGTGACTCGTCAACCCTTCACACCCGACAAAGGACACACACATGACAATCTGGAACGAACTCGCCGGACTCGACTTCGCGGTCAAGACGGTGGACGCCGCCGGAGTTCCCACCCGGTCGCTACAGGCCGGCGCGGGCGAGGAGGCAGTGATCTTCCTCCACGGCACCAGCGGTCACCTGGAAGCCTTCGCGCGTAACATCGCCGCACATGCTCCGTACTACGAGTGCCACGCGATCGACATGCTGGGCCACGGCTACACGGGCAAACCGGATTACCCGTACGAAATTCCGCGCTATGTAGACCATCTCGTGAACTACCTCGACGCGGTCGGGCTGGACAAGGTCCACCTCGTCGGAGAATCGCTGGGCGGCTGGGTTGCCGCGTACCTCGCAAGTGAGCAGCCCGAGCGAGTGCTGTCGCTACAACTGCTCGCCGCCGGAGGCACCGTCGCAAACCCCGACGTGATGCAGCGCATTCGCACTTCGACCACCAAGGCCGTCCAGAGCAACGACATCGAACTCACCCGTGCCCGGCTGCACCTGCTGATGCACGACCCGGTCAACGCCACCGAGGAACTGGTGGAGGCCCGGCACCGGATCTACCACCAGCCCGATTTCGTCGCCAACATTCACAACCTGCTGTCGCTGCAGGACATGGACACGCGTCAGCGAAACCTGCTCCGGCCCGATCGGCTCGCACGCATCCAGGCACCGACACTGGTCGTATGGGGCCACGAGAACCCCTTCGGGGACGTGCCGGAGGCCGAGAAGATGGCCGCGGACATCGCCGGTGCTCAGCTGCAGCTGTATCCGGAATGCGGCCACTGGCCCCAGCACGAACAGGCGGCACTGTACAACCCGCTGAGTCTGGAGTTCCTGGCGAAGGCGTCCGAGCGCGTGAAGAGCGTCGTCTGACCGGAGCCGACAACACGAAACCGTGAAGCCGGCCGCGTCCTCGAGCGCGGCCGGCTTCGTGCATCGAAAGGTCGGCCATGTGTCTGCAATTACTCAGCTTCTCGTTAGTTCAACCGAGGACGGCAATCGGGTGCCCGCAGTGAAATCGGCGCCGGCGCCAGTCCTCCCCCACCCCTCGGACCGGCGTCGATGTACCGAACCCACGACACGAGGCGGTTGAGGCTGCGGGGGCTACCGACCGGATCGTTGCCATCGGAAGTGCATCCCGCATCACGATATGGCACCGAGGTCAACGATCGCCGCATCAACGTACTGGTAGAGCCGAAGAGCCGAGCTGGCGAGCTCGGCTCTTCGGGTTGGCCATTTCCTCCAGGGATCAGTCGACGCGTACCCCTTCGCTGAAACCCGCTTTCACCTGGCCCACGAGTCGGTGGTTCGAGAACAGCTGGCTCGCGGTCATTGCAAGGATGAGTGAGCCGTCCAGCACGGCTGTGTCGCCTTCCGGCGCTCCCGCATACTCCGCGGCTTCGCGGGTGTGCATTCCCAGTCCCGGGACGAACTCGATGTTGGGATGAATCGACGGGATGATCTGACTGACGTTGCCCATATCCGTCGAACCCGGAAAGACCTCGGTACGTGGGGGTTCCGTTCGTCGACCGACGCGCGCGAAATTTCGTTCGACAAGATCGCCGAGTACCGCATTCGGCTGTAGCGCTGCGTACGTAGGCGATTGCTGAATAATGGACACCTGCGCGCCGGTAGCGATGGCTGCACCGCGGGCGCAGTTCTCGACCCTTGGTTGGAGGTCGTCGACCAAGGCTCGGGTATCGGCGGCACGAATGTACGCTCGGAGCACGGACTTTTCCGGGATCACATTCGGCGCTTCTCCACCTTCGAGCACGATTGCGTGAACTCGCACGTCGCTTGGGAGCTGCTGGCGCAGAAGTCCGATCGCGTTCAAGGTGAGGACGGCGGCATCGAGTGCATTGACTCCTTGATGTGGAGTGACCGCTGCGTGTGCCGCCTTTCCGGTGAACTCGAAGTCGAGCGCTACGCGGCCCAGCGTGGTCATACAGGAAAGGTTCTCACCCGACGGATGCATCATGAGCGCAGCATCGATTCCATCCAGGCACCCTGCTTTGATGAGGTACTGCTTACCTCCGCCGCCTTCTTCTCCGGGACTGCCGACGACCAGCAGCCTGCCGACTGCACGCCCGTGATCTCGCATCCACGCCTGCACCGTCAAGGCCGCGCCCAGACCGATCGTCGCAATTACGTTGTGCCCGCATGCGTGACCAATCTCCTCCAGCGCATCGTACTCGAGGAAGAACGCGATCGTGGGACCGTCCGAGGCCGAACCGTATTCAGCGAGAAAGGCGGTCGGCAAACCTCCGACCCCGAGTTGTGTTGCGAAGCCCGCTTCCTCGAGTTTCGAGACGAGGAGGGCACTTGCGGCGGTCTCCTCAAATCGGATCTCTGGATTAGCGTGAATCTCGTGACTGATGTCGAGTAAACCATCGGCGTTCTCTTCGAGAAACTTGCGATGGAAGGCCTCGTCTTCGATGTCGATAGCTTCGTCGATTTCGCTGTTCGCGATTGTGCTCACAGATTTCCTTCCGGGTGTTCCTAGTGGTGTGTCTCGCAAATAAATATGGATTGATTCGATAGAATCCGTGCATGA
>NZ_JASHKU010000059.1:0-14901 GCF_030056875.1 Rhodococcus sp. IEGM 1351
TCACCCGACGAGGAGTCACGCGACGACGTCGTACACCACCTCCCTGGACTTGACCCCAGTCGATGAAGTCACTGATCCGGGCACTGGCGATTCGTTCTGCCGAGGGCGACCAGGCGATGTCCCCGGGTGCGCTCGCACCCACTTCCACGATCGCGTCCGTTCCGAAATTCACACTGAACCTTTCTTCCAGGCCTGGTCACTCAAAGGATGAAAACGCTGCGAAGCAGACGCATAGGACGCAGATGACGCATCGAGGACCCCTCCGTCAAGTGCCCTTGGCAGGCAGAGCGGCCATCAGCAGCCGTGGCTCTGCCGATACTCGGTCGGCGAGACCCCGAAGCAACGGCGGAACTCCCGGCCGAGGTGGCTGGGGTCGTAGAAGCACCACCGGTGAGCGATCTTTGCGATTGTCATGTTGGTGTGTACGAGCTCCTCGCGGACCGCGGCCAGCCGCCGAGAACGCACGACCGCGGTCATGGTGTCCCCGGTCAGCGAGAAGGCCCGGTGGATGGTTCGTGCCGAGACGCTGTGGGCGGCCGCAAGGTCCTCGATGTGGATCGGACCGCAACGAAGATTGCGGGTGATCCAGTCATCTATCTGCGCGCGCAAAGCAGCCAAATCCGATTTTTCTTTAACATGGCCACTCTGTACACGGATGACGCCGGCAGTCAGCGTCACCAGCGCCCCGCGGGTTGCCTCGACCTCTGAGGTATTCATGCCTGGCACCCGGCTCCACGCCTCGTCAAGGACCCTGAGCAGGACACCAGCCAACGGTCGGCCCTGCTCGACCACGAGGCAGGCAGGGATGTTGGCATCGCAACCGGCTGCCACCAGCACTGCCCGCGGCAGCGCTAGTGTGCGTTTCCTGAAGCGCTCCCGCACCGAGTCGCCGTCGCGGTCGGTCGCCAGGCCCACCATCGCGTTCACCACCGGGGCATCTGTGCCCTCGAAGGGAAGTCGCTCCTCGGCCCCGTTGTCTGCCACGACCTCGACGACATCTCGCTGAGGGTCTCGAGCCAGAAACAGCACCCCCTCCAAGGATGAGCAGTCCCAGTCCAAGATCTGGAGGTCACCGACGTCACGCGAACGGAAGCGACCCACGTCACCCCGCCTGTGGAGAGGTCGCACGGTCCTGGGCGCCGGAACATCGCGGACCGCAGTTTCCCAGCGGGCAACAGATCCAGCTGGCTCGAAGTCGAGGACATCGATTTCGGTGTCTACCGTCGCGGTCATCGGGACCTCCCAAGGCAATGGACTGCGTTCGATCTGTCTGAAACAGCGTGCTTGCCGACCATCGCGGGGCGCATCGTGTGAAAGACGTATCCCATTACCTATTCGCGCTCCGGCCCGACCGCTCCCGGTCGGACGTGAGCGTTAGTCTGGTCGGACCATGGCTTCACGGTCGGCGAACCAGCCGGATAACCTGCCCGCGGATCTGACGAGTTTCGTAGGCCGTCGATCCGAGACCCACGCTGTCCGACAGCTACTCTCCGCCGACCGGCTCGTTACGTTGACCGGGGTAGGCGGGGTCGGCAAAACCCGCCTCGCACTGCGGGTTGCCCGTGATATCCGCCGCGCGTTCCCGGACGGGGTTTGCCTGGTCGAACTGGCGTCCCTGAAAGACCCAGACCTGCTGCCGCACACGCTGATAGATGCACTCGGGATTCGCGAGCAGTCAGCCCCCGCCCCGTTGGTCCTCACCGACTACTTGCGCCCCCGGCACACCTTGTTGGTCCTCGACAACTGCGAGCACATACTCGAGGCAGCCGCGGACCTGGTGGACCGGCTGCTCCGGGCGGCGCCGAAACTGCGGATCCTCGCCACGAGCCGACAAGCGCTGATGATCGCCGGTGAGCATGTGTACCCGGTTCCGACGCTGCCGGTGCCCGACGTCGATGTCCGTCTCACTCCCGGCTCGGCGACGCAGTTCGCGGCTGTCAACCTGTTCGCCGCGCGGGCTGCTGCGGTAGTTCCCGGGTTCGAGATCACCCCTGACAATGAACACACGGTCATCCAGCTCTGTCAGCGGCTGGAGGGGATCCCGTTGGCGATCGAACTGGCAGCAGTACGGTTGCGCGTGCTCACCGTGGAAGAGCTCGCGCATCGCTTGCGCCGCCGGTTCGAGTTGCTACGCGAGGGCAGTCGTAACCTGCCGGAGCGGCATCAGACCCTCCAGGCACTGATCGACTGGAGCTACGAGCTGTGCACGCCAACGGAGCAAACCCTGTGGGCGCGTGCATCAGTGTTCGCTGGTGGGTTCGCCCTTGACGCGCTCGAGGCTGTCTGCTCGGACGAGCTCCTTCCCGCAGATACCCTTCTCGACACGGTGGCCGGGTTGACCGACAAATCGATCTTGATCCGAGGTGAGCAGGGCGGACGTGTCAGGTTCCGCATGTTGGAGACCATCCGGGAGTACGGTCAGGCTCGACTGAGAGAGGGCACGTCCGAAACGGCAGTGCAGCGCAAGCACCGGGATTGGTACTGGCGGCTCATCGAGAAGGCTGCTGCGGAGTGGTTCGGTCCGAGACAGGAGGACTGGGCGAACTTGCTGCGTGTGGAGCATCCGAACGTGCGTGCGGCGCTCGAATTCTGCCTCGCGCGGCCGGACGAGGTGCGCGTCGGACTCCGAATGGCGGGCCTGCCCTGGTTCCTCTGGATCGCGCTCGGCTTCATGCCCGAGGGCCGCCTGTGGCTGGACCGGGCCTTGGCGTTGGATCAGGAATCAAGTCCCGACCGGGTCTGGGCGCTCGGGACCGCCGCTCATATCGCTGTCTTCCAGGGCGATGAGACTGCTGCGGCTGCGCTGATCGACGCCGTCCAAGAGCTTGCTGTGCAACTCGACGAGCCGAAAGGCTTGGCTTACGCCGCCCATATGCGCGGTCTGCGCGCACTGGGCAGCGACTTGAGCGCTGCGATTCCACTGTTGGTTGAAGCGCTCGAGCGATATGGGTGTGCCGACGTACCCGCCGACTACCCCAACAGTGTGCGCCCTGCACTGACCATGGCGTACGTGCTGTCCGGCGAGCTTGACCGAGCCGCCGGGGTGGTCGAGGAGGCATACGAGCAGTGCGAGCAGGCCGGCGAGCGTTGGCTGTTGTCCTACGCCATGTGGGCGAAGGGATTCTTGAGGCTCCTCCAGGGCGAGCTCGAGCAGGCCGAAGCCTTCCTGTGCGAGGCGCTCCAGCTCAAGCGGTTCACCGAGGACAACCTGGGCTTGGCCTTCATCCTGGACGTTCTCGCCTGGACCGCCGCGGCGAGCGTCGATTCCGAGCGGGCCGCGGTGCTCCTAGGCGCCTCGGACCAGGTCTGGCAGACCGTTGGCGTCCCACTGTTCGGAGCGAAACACCTGCTCGCGCGGCGCGAACAGTTCGAAGACGTGGCTCGCCAGGCGATGGGCAACTCTCGCTTCGACACCGCGTTTGCCCGCGGAGGCCAGCTCACCGTGGAAGACATGCTGACCTTCGCCCTGCGGGAGCGCCGCGTCTCCCGCGTCGGGCCCCGACAGGCCGACAGCTTGCTGACACCTCGAGAGCGCGAGGTCGCGGACCTGGTGGCTCAAGGAATGTCGAGCAAGGACGTGGCGGCCAAGCTGGTCATCTCCCGACGCACCGTCGACGTACACATCGAGCACATCTTCGCCAAACTCGGGTTCAACTCTCGCACTCAGATCGCAACTTGGGTGGCGCAACAGGGCTCGAGACGCGACGGCGGATAGGTCGGCGGCACCTCGGCTCGGCAGAACATCCCACGATCCCGCAGCCGATGGCCCCACTCGAGGGCCGCCCGTACCGGTCTGTCCAGCGCGCCAGGACGGGCGCGGAGAGAATTCGCTCGCATTGACGAGCGTGCACTGTGCGCCGGCGAGCGCGCACACGCCCAACAGCATCCCAGCGACACCGGCGATCGCCAGCGCGAGCGGCCGCAGACTGAAGGCACCCCGTGTTCGGCAGGAAGGCGGTAGAACTCGAGCAGCACATCGGCGTGGTCGGCGAACTTGACAACCGCGTTCGGTACTTCGCGCCGTAGTCGACCTCGAACCTCTTGATCGCCACCTGCGCCTTGTTGATACCCTCGGCCATGTAGGTGTCCTTCAACGCCGCCAATGCGCCAGGATGAGCCGAATTCGGCATAGCAGCAAGCACATTGGCCGGACATGTTACCAGCTACGCTGCTTGCGGGTAGTAGGGAACACCTCTCGCAGCGCCTTCCAGAACCCCAGCGCCCGTGGCCGACCGCCAGAACCGGGGCGCTCACGCCGCGGCGGCGGCAGTCACGCAGCAGATCAGCCCACGACTCCGACGATTCCCGGTAACCGTCGGTCAACGCGACCAGCTCCTTGCGGCCGTCGGCCCGGACACCGATCCTCACCAGCAGGCACAGCTTCTACTGCTCGAGCCGGACTTTGAGGTGGATTCCGTCGACCGACAGGTACCCGTAGTAGGTGCCCGACAGGCACGCTGGCCGAAGGATTTGGCTTCGTCCTGCCACTGCGTCGTGAGGCGGGTTGCCGACGCCGCCGACAGGCCCGCGCCGGTGCCGAGGAACTGCTCCAACGCCGGCCGCAGTCACCCGAGGGCAGCCCGTGCAAGTACAACAGCGGCAGCACTTCGATCATCTGCGGCGACTTGCGCACCCCACGCGGGTAGGATTGCCGAGGAAATACGCTGCCGCTCATCCGTTTCCGGGTCCACACACTTGTCGTTGACCCGCGGCGCCCTCACCGTCACCGCGCCCGCCGCAGGCAGAACCTCCCGCTCGCCGTGATAGCCGTTGCGGACCACCATCCGATGCCCAGCTCGTCGACCTGGTCGGCGAGCTGGGCGACATAGGCGGCGACCTCGGCCTTCAACGCGGCGGCAAGCATCTGCCGGGCACCGCCACGGACGATCTCGTCCTGCAGCGACAGGAACGGCCCGGCCCCCTCATCGTCGGACTGCGTGTTCCGAACTCACCGAAATATGAAGGCGGACCTTCCCGCCAGCGTGGGCGCGCTGGCCGATCAAGACTTGATGGATACCAGGACCATCCGGGAAGGTACGCCCTTCCGGCTATCCACCGGTCTTGATAATTTCTCTGACCGAATCGTGGCAGATGTGTACTCCCGGTGGGCGTGCGCGTCCCTTTGAGCATGTGCTGCAGAACAATACAGTCTTCTCTAGTTCAAGTGCGCTATCTGGCCTAGGCGCCAGCCAGCCCGGAAATCCGGTACGGACCGCCAATCTCGTCAAAGGAGATGATTATGCCTCTGTGGAATGTTTATACCCCGGTAGGTGCCTTCACGGCTGATCAGAAGAAGGCATTTGCCAAGGACGTCACCGCGAAGTACATCGAGACCGTCGGTATCCCGGCGTTCTATGTCGTCGTGACCTTCCGGGAGCTGCCCGAGGAGGACTTCCTGGTCGGTGGCGAGCCCGTCGGCAACTTCATCCGAATCTTCGTCGACCACGTCGCCCGGCAAATGGACACGCCTGAACTCAGGAAGTGGGCAAGCGACGAATTCGAGAAGGCGCTGGTTCCCCATGTCAAGGATCGTGGATTCAACTGGGAGTGGCATATCGACGAGACCCCGCTCGACCTCTGGCAAGTCCAGGGCATTACCCCTCCTCCTCCGCTGTCCGAGGCAGAGCGGCTCTGGGCGAAGGAAAACCGTCCGGTCCCGTACGAAGCCACCGTCTGACCCGCTTCCCGGTACGCGACCGGTGCGGGTCCACGATGACCCCGCATGCATGTGCCCCGTGCACCCCTGGGCACAACAACAGCAACGCCATATGCGCGGTTACCGAAGTCGGACGTGGAGAAGCTCTGGGCCAAGGAGAACCGACCCATCCCGTAGGAGGTCGCTGCCCCGTGACTGAGGATCCCGGGGTACGGCGGCGCTGTGCCCCGCGGCCTTGTCGGTCCTCTCATCCCGCGGAGCTCCAACTGGCTCAGGACCGAAGCCTGCTCCAGATCACCAGCCAGAACGGCTGAGAGAGCTCGACATGACCGAGACGACAGCACCGCCGGGGACCGATGTCGTCCTCGCGCAGCGTCGGGGGAGTGTCCTGATCCTCACGCTGAACCGTCCCGACCGGCTCAATGCCTGGAACGAGGCCCTGGAGCAGCGCTACTACGCGCTACTCGACCAAGCCGACCTGGATCCGGAGGTGCGCGCTGTCGTGGTGACCGGAGCCGGCCGCGGGTTTTGCTCCGGTGCCGACATGGATGACCTCTCGGGGCTGGTGAAGTGCGGCGATTTCAGCACGTGGTGCGTCGTGACCCACCTCGCCGCCGCCCGCTGCTGTTCAGCAAGCCGCTTGTCGCAGCAATCAGCGGCGCAGCTGCCGGCCTTGGTCTCGTCGAGGCGTTGTACTGCGACGTTCGCTCCTCCACCCCGCAGGCAAAGCTCACCGCCGCGTTCTCCCGCCGTGGCCTTATCGGCGAGTACGGCATCACCTGGTTGTTGCCGCGCCTCGTGGGCCGGAGCCGCGCAATGGACATCTTGCTCTCCTCACGGGTCATCCTCGGCGAGGAGGCTCTTCAGCTGGGGCTGGTCGACCGGGTCGTCGCACCCGAGTTGCTGTTCGACGCGGCCGTCGCATACGCCGAGGAGCTGGCCAACTTCTGCTCGCTGGCCGCCATGTGGACGATCAAGGAAAGCTGCTTCGGAGCCAGGACAGCACGTTCGTCGAGGCGATCGAGGAGGGCAACCGGCTGATGCTCGACGCATTCAACGTCCCGGACTTCCGCGAGGGGCTCAAAAGCTATCTCGAGGGTCGGCCGCCAGCTTCTCCCGGCCTCGCCATTTCCTGACAACGGCCGTGGTGGGCGCCCCCAGTTCGGGGACGCCCCCTGTAGAACAAATACGCATACGCGTCGTCACCCCAGGAGGACCCATGCATGAAGCAGTCATCGTTTGCGCCGCCCGCTCGCCGATCGTGCGTGCTGGGAAGGGCTCGATGAAGGAGATCCGACCCGAGGAGCTGGCCACCCAGATGGTTCGGACGGCGCTCGCCGGGGTTCCCGAGCTAGTGGTGACGGACGGCAGTCTCTTCGGTCCGTCTACCGGCGAAGGCTGCGACCTAGGCCGCGAGGGCTGTTCGCGAACACTTCGTGCTTCATCTGACATCGACGACTCAGCTGCTCGCACGGTCGTCTCACCTCAGACGTCGAGGCAACTGCAGTCGCACGCGCCGCAGAATGACGCTGGCGGGGAAGGTTGGTGAGTTCCGGATGGACGACATCTCCTACGTGGAGCAGGACCACATCGGGCTGATCACGCTGGTGCGTCCTCGCGTGCACAACGCGCTGCGCCTCGAGACGTACGCCGAGCTCGCCGACGTCGTGCGCTCAACGACTGCTCGCGTGTTGGTCATCACGGGTGCTGGCGGGTCCTTCTGCTCCGGCGATGACGTACAGGAGGTCATGGGCGGCGGCGCAGGTCCGGCTCCGGCCTTCGATGCGGGTATCACGCCTGCTGCGGAAGCCCTGCTGTACACCGACGTGCCCGTCATCGCCGCCGTCAACGGGACCGCTGTGGGCTGGGGTATGGAGCTGGCCCTGCTTGCTGACATCCGCGTAGCCGCGAGACGCGCGCGGTTCGGTGAGCTGTTTGTGAAGCGAGGGTTGTGCAGCGACGTGGCGGGACTCGGGCGGCTGGCGCAGGTGGTCGGCCGCGAGCACGCCGCGGAGCTCCTGTTGACCGGCGAGCTGATCGATGCCGAGCGGGCCCTGCAGATGGGCCTCGTCAGCCGCGTCGTCGACGACGGCCTGGTGGTGCCGACAGCACTGGAGCTGGCCGGGAAGATCGCGGCGAACCCACCATTCGCCGTCGCTGCGACGAAGCAGGGTCTGAGGCGCGCAATGGATCCGGACTGGCACGAGCTCGGTGCATGGGTGACCACGACACACAAGATGCTGTTTGCGACAGAAGACCACCGCGAAGGTGTGCGGTCCTTCCTAGAGAAGCGTGAGCCGCGGTACGTCGGCCGATGATCGCCGCCACTGCTGCCGGCCTCCATGTGAGCGCGGGTCCGCAGTGACGAGGCTGACGTCGGCCTGTCCGACCGGTCGGCGACCAGGTACTTATCAGGGAGTGAGCCTTGTGAGATCCGTCAGCCGGTCGCCGGGGAACCGTCTCCGTGGTCAACCCTTCAGGGGCGAAGGCCAGCAACTGGTTCCGGATCTGTGGACATCGAGATTCGATGCGACGAGACATGCTGTGATGCAATCTCGTGCTGCATCGCGCGACCCCGCAGGTGCCCGAGTCCGGCATCGTCAACTTGAGTGATAGTCGCAGCGGCTCAGTCGGTTTGGGCTCGTCCCAGCCTGGACATTATTGGCTCGGTGCGTTGTTCAGGCAGCGGTGGCGGTCGCGGTGATTTCGCTCCACACCGCGAAGCGGCCTGTCATCTCGCGACGCCAGTCGGATGCCGACAACATGTGCCGCCGCATGCCGGAGAACGCGGACAGGAACCGTTGCGCCTGTCCGGGTGAGGCGAACCGCTTCCTCCGGCGCTCCCGTTGCCGAGTCGGCTGATGCGAGTTCTCGGCCCGATTGTTCAGATACTTCGACCGGCGATGTTCGACCGCGGCCAGCATCTCGCGGTGCGCCACCTGGTAGCTGGCCAGCTTGTCGGTCACGAGCACCCGCGGCACGTTCGGAGACCCTTGAGCAGCTTACGGAAGAACTGCTGGCAGCCTTAGCGTTTCGACGCGACGGGACGAGGATGTCGAGCACCACACCGTCCTGGTCGACCGCGCGCCACAAGTACATCCGCTCGCCGTTCATCGGGATGAACACTTCATCGAGGTGCCACTTATCGCCAGGGCGCGGCCTGCGGCGGCGCAGCTCATTGGAACAGGACTGGCCGAACTTCGCACCACTGCCGGATCGTCTCGTGCGAGACCACGACGCCGCGTTCGAACATCAGTGGCCGTCCTGACCCTCTGGTGGGCGATTAACGTTGTGGCAAAGCCGGGCACGGCCCTCCTCGTGTCAGTGTCGCCATCGCAATCAAGGCCTCTGGGCTGTGAAATCCGTAGGATCGCTTCGTCAGCGACCGCAGGTGGGTGTTGTTGGCCTCGACGCGGGCATTGGACAGGTTGTCTTCGATTGCGTTGAGGATCTCGCGCCGATAGCGAGCGATGCTCTTAGCCAAGCCTACAAGTTCCGGGATCTCACTGTCCTGGGCCATCTGCACCCACGCTCGCAGTCGTACCGAGGCTCTCTTCGTCGAGCCGGAATAGACATGTTGCAGTTGTTCTTTCATGACATAGCCTCGACACAGTTCACTGTTTCTATCTTCGAGGATCTTTGCTCGGACTGATATCTGCGCCGGGGGTGAGATTCTCGACGTTCTTCAACAATGCCCACCGCAGGTGCCGTCGATCCCGGTCGGTGAACCCTCACAACCGCGACAACACACGCGACCGCAGTCGGTCCAGAGCCCGCGTCATCCACTGAATCACATGAACCGGATCCATACACCGCTTCACCTGCGGCGCCCTACTGCGCACGGTCGAGGTGCTCAGTTTTGTTGGATTTTCGAGAAGTGCTGTTCGATATCCCTGAGCTGGTCAGTCACCTCGTCGAGCAGGGTCTTGAGCAGTTTGCCGAAGGTGGCAGAGCTGGTCGTCTTCAGCTCGGTGGCAACATCTTTGAGGGCCTGGATGTGGAGCGGTTCGGGGAGAAACGCTTTAATGCAGTGTCGATGCCGGTGCCGAGTGGTTTGTCTCGAAGAACCTTTCTGTGTGATCGGAAGGTCCTCGACGATCGTGTCACGCGCCTCTGGCCATTGACCTCACCGCAGCCGAGGACACGCCCGCGCCGCGGTCGAACGTGGCCGCCAGTTCGAAGTGTCCTCAACGCATGTCGATCGTCTGGCCCCCGCCCACACCGCCGTCGCGGCGAGCACTGCGTCACCCGCGACCACCGGCCCTATGCGACCGCGGCTTCGGTTGCCGATCGGCCAGGGTGTCAATGGTTGAACCGGTCGATGAGCCATTGCACAGCGGTCGGATTGTCGAGGAGAAGCCCGGTCGCATGCCCCGCGGCTCCGAGTTGCGGTAGCAGCGGGGGCGTGTCGAGGTGTGCGACGGTCACGTCGGCGCCGGCACCACGCCAGGCGTTCTCCAAAGCGTAGGTGTCCGCGGCTGGGGTGACGTCGTCGTTGATGTTCTGAGCGAGGAGAACGGGATCAGCGGGGGCTAGTTTGCCCAGGTTGAAGCTGTCGAGAACAGCCCGGATCGCGGAATTGGCTTGCAGTTCGTCGGTGATGGGTCGGCCACTGACCGTCAACGAGCTGGTGGGCTGATAGGCATGGAGTAGGGCGTTCACGTCGCATTCGGTTGCGGTGCGGTGCAGGAAGTCGATCCCGGTGGAGTTGAGCATCGTGGTGACCGCATCCGTGAATTCCGGGTGGCTGGCCAGCAGGCCGTTGAGGAAGAACCCGATCGCATCGGTGAGCGCTTTGCCGTCGAGGTTCGACAGGGTAGAGGCGACGTTCGCCGGCGGTGCGCCGACAACGGTGCCCGCGAGGTTGAGGTCGGGAGCGTAGCTGCGGGCGAGTTGGGCGGCGCCACCGGCTGCCGAGCCGCCTTGTGAGTATCCCCAAATTCCCACCGGCGCACGCGGTGTCGCCGCCCCGAAGCTAATGGCGGCGCGTGTTGCGTCAAGCACGGCGTGCGCTTCGGGTACCGGTTGCAGGTAAGTGTGTGCGCCCGGGGTGCCCAGGCCCTCATAGTCGGTGACCACGACGGTGATGCCGCGTGCCAGCAGCGACACGACGTCGAGAATGTATAGGTTGGGCATCGGGGTTCCGGCACCATCGGTAGTGATGCCGTCGGCGATCAGTTTCGAGGGGGCGCAATTGTCGCCGGCGCCGATGGTGCCGAAGGTATAGCTGACGAGGGGGCGTGGCCCGGACCCCGACCACGTCGCGGTCGGCTCCAAAATGGTACCGGTGACGGCGACCGGCGCGCCGACGGTGTCGGAGGAGAGATACATGATTCGGGTGGCGGACGCGGCCGGCACCAGAGCCGCCAACGGGGAACCACCCAGCGGACGGAAGGGTTCGCTGCGAATCAGATCCCCACTGTTACCGGCGGGCAGCGGATTCGGCGGAAGATAGAAATCTGCCGCGGCTGCGGTTAGCGGTTCCGCCACCACTTGTCCAGCCGACCCGAACATTGCCACCGCAGCGAGCGTGACTGCCGCGGCGGTCACGGCGCGGTAACGACGACGATTCATCCGAACTCTCCTAGGGATATTAGTGATGTGGATCATGACTCTGGCAATCCTCGCTGTAGCACCACCACCTCCCGAACGGGGATTGCGCGGATGAACGTCTGCTGAGCAAGCGATGGCGCCGCGGCTCCAGGTATGCCGCGATGAGGTCAGCATTTTCCGGTAGCTTTCGGGGATGAGATGGCAACGAATGCTGAGCATTCCGCGGCGTTCCCACCTGCAGAGCAGGAACAATCGGCGGAGTTGTTTCGCGTCGATCCGGGATTTCCCCGATGTGATTCCTGGCCGGAGGTTCAATCCAGCGCAGACAGTTGGGTGAGGAAGTCGTGGTGGTCGTAGTACACGGTGTAGTTCTTCACCCGACCTTCGGCGAGTGTCCAGAATTCCCCCAGGGTGATGTCGAGGGATCGCCCAGTCGGTGGGATGCTCGAGCCGTCCGGCAGCGGGAGGTCTTCCGTGTGCGTCCCGGTCACGTGCAGTTCGAAGGCGATCTCGTCGCCATCGACCACAACGCGGCGTGGTTGATGGCGGAGGTCGGGGAATGTCGCGAAGAACCCCGCCATCCACAGGCACACATAGGGGGCACCGACCTGGGTGAATCCAGGAGCGACAATCTCGCACTCGGGGTCGAGCATTGCTTCGACCCGATCGAAATCGTGCGCATCGACGCAAGTGAAGAAGCTGTGCACGTAGTCTGCAGTGATTGCGGGGGTGTCAATAGACATCGAGTCAGATCCTTAATGGTTGAACACGGTGATGTGTTGGTCAATAGTGTTTGAAACAAGTGGATAACGGCGTTTCGACGCAGCGCCGCGCCGCGCCGAGCGGGTGCGAACGCGGACTGGGCGGCCCCGTAACCACTCTGACTGCTCGTACGGATGGCCAGGGTGTGCACCGATGGGCCGGGGTCAGCGGTCCTGACCCCGGAAGAGCCCACTGCGGTCGATTCGAAGTGCGTGGGCGGTCCTGTTTTCCGACCGCCCACGCCTTGTCACACGCACACCCTCGAATCGTCAGATCACCGAGCATGTTTCCCGGTATCTTGTGCTCAGTCGAACACGATCACTGGTTTGATGACCGAACCCGCAGCGGCTGCCGCGAGCGCCTCGTTGATCTCGGGCAGTGTGTAGGTCTCGATCAGTTTGTCGAAGGGGAACTGTCCGTTCTTCCACAGATCGACCAACTGGGGGATGAACTGGTGGGGGTCGACGTCGCCTTCGATGACCCCGGTGAGCGTGCGACCGAGTAGAAGATGGCCTTGATCGATCACGACGTCGTTTTCGAGCCCCTGCAGTCCGAGGGTGGCGCAGATGCCTGGGGATCGCAGCACTGCCAGCGCCTGTTGCACGACGGACTCGAGCCCTACGGCGTCGACGCTGAAATCGACACCGTTGGCGCTGATGTCGGTGACCGCCCACGCGATGTCGTCGATCGCATTCGGGTCGAGGGTGTGGGTGGCGCCGAGTTCGGTGGCCAGGTTCAGACGTTCCGGATTCGGATCGATCGCGATGATCGGTGTGCAGCCGAGCGCTTTGGCCGCCATGAGAGCGCTGAGCCCGACCGCACCGAGACCGAACACGGCAATGCTCTGCCCAGGCTGAGGCCGCAGGACACTCATCACGGTGCCGGCCCCGGTTTGCAAGCTGCAGCCGAGGGGCCCCAACAATTGCAGGGGCAAGGATTCGTGGACCTTGACGGCGTTGCGTACGCTCGCGACGGCGTGGGTTCCGAATGAGGATTGGCCGAACCAGTTGCCGTGGACCGGTTCGCCGTCACGGCTCATGGTGGTCGAGCCGTCCAGGCGTGTGCCGAAGTAGTTCAGCGCCGCGAACAACTCACAGTAGGCCGGCCGACCCGAGGTGCATTGAGTGCATGTTCGGCAGGAGTCGAAGCTGACCACGACGTGGTCACCGGGTACGAGGGTCGTCACCTGGGCCCCGACCTCTTCGACGATCCCGGATGCTTCGTGTCCGACCACCGCCGGCAAGGGGAGCGGAACACCGCCACGCAGAGCGGTGAGGTCCGTGTGGCAGATCCCGACGCCGGCGACGCGGATCCGGATCTCGTCCTCGGCGAGCGGACCGACTTGTAGGTCGACAACCGTGAGCTTCTCGTCCGGCGCCTCGAACAGCGCGACACGTGCGTGGGTCATCGGTCCACCGCCGCCTGGGCCGCGGGCAGGACGAGGTCGTACACCTTGCGGTCGAGGGACCGCGAGAGGTCGACGTGGACGAACTTCTCCTCGGTGTACTCGTCGAGCGCGTGGGGTCCGAGTTCGCGGCCGTTTCCGCTCTGCTTGTGACCACCGAAGGGGTAGAGAGCGTTGACCATGTGCCAGTCGTTGATCCAGACGGTGCCCGACTCGATACGCGCCGCGACGTCGAGTGCAGCCTCGAGGTCTTCGCTCCACACCCCGGCCGACAGCCCGTACTCGGTGTCGTTGGCGATCGCGACGGCTTCGTCGATGGTGCGGTACTTCAGAACCGACAGGACGGGACCGAAGATCTCCTCGCGGGCGATGCGCATGTCGGGCGTGACATCGGTGAAGATGGTCGGGCGTACCCAGTGCCCCTGCTCGAATTGTGTTCCGGTGGGCGGTTCACCGCCGAACGCGAGGGTCGCGCCTTCCTTCTGGCCGATTTCGATGTAGTCGAGGATCCGGGCATGTTGCTCGGCGGAGATGACCGGACCGATGTCGGTGTCGAACTCCGAGGGGTCGCCGACCTTGATGGTCGCTGCCCGCTGCACCAGGCGGTCGACGAATTCGTCGTGCAGGCTCTCGGGCAGCAGCAGCCGGGTTCCCGACTCGCACGCCTGACCGGCGTAGAGGAAGCAGGCGAAGAGGGCACCGTCGACCGCGGAGGTGATGTCGGCGTCGGCGAGCACGATGTTCGGTCCCTTGCCGCCGAGTTCGAGGGTGACCTTCTTGATGTTCTCCGCGGCAAGCTTGCTGATCTCCCGGCCGACCGCCGTCGAGCCGGTGAAGGCGATTTTGCGTACGTCCGGGTGGGCGGCAAGACGGGCTCCGACTTCTTCGCCGGCGCCGGTGACGATGTTGAGGACACCTTTTGGCAGCCCGGCCCGTTCTGCCGACTTGGCCAGTTCGAGCAGGGTGAGCGGGGTCTTCTCGTCGGGCTTGAGCACGATGGTGTTGCCGGCCGCCAGAGCGGGACCGAGTTTCCACACAGCGAGCAGCAGCGGGAAGTTCCACGGCACGATGCCGCCGACCACACCGATCGGTTCCCGGCGCACGATCCCGGATGCCAGTGTGGGGTAGGACAATTGCGGACCGGATCGTTCGAATTCGTAGGTGCGGGCCAGGTCGGCGAAGTACTGCAGGTGTGAGATCGAATACCCGACGTGGAAGGCCATTGCCTGGCGGATGGTGACGCCGTTCTCCTTGACGTGCAGAGCGACCAGTTCGTCCATGCGCTCGGACAGGTCGGCGACCATCGCCGACAGGATGTCGGCGCGTTCGTCCGGCGTCTTCGAGCGCCACTCGCCCCGGGCGTGGGCGGCTTTGGCTGCGGCGACCGCCTGGTCGAGGTTCTCGACGGAGCCGCGTGCGGCGGTGGCGACCAGTTCGCCGTTCGCGGGGTCGATGATGTCGAACGTGCGGGGCGCTCCTCACCTTTGTGTGGGTAGTTTGGGGTCGATTCCTCCGAGGTTCAGGT